>NZ_FRDI01000002.1:69853-172840 GCF_900143255.1 Desulfovibrio litoralis DSM 11393 | reverse complement strand
GAAAGCCCCAAAAAAACAGTCAGATATATATTACAGAGATTAAAACTTGGACTAGAAAAATCCACAGCTTCTTTTTTCAAACTTGAAAGCACTATCGCTCTGAAAACAGTAGTTTTTCCAACACCTAAAGTTCCATTTAACAAAATAATCGGAAGATTATCACAATCAACAGAACCACTCGGTTTATTTTTTCTGTTAATGATTTTACAAAAGCCCAAAAAAACAGTCGGATATATATTATAAAGATTAAAACTTGGACTAGAAAAATCAACAGCTTCTTTTTTCAAACTTGAAAGCACTATAGCCATGAAAACAGTAGTTTTTCCCATACCTAAAGTTCCATTTAACAAAATAATCGGAAACTTATCACAATCAACAGAACCACTAAGTTTATTTTTTCTGTTAATGATTTTACAAAAACCCCAAAAAACAAAAGGACACCCGAAGGTGTCCAAATGTATTAAACCTTTACAACTTAATCTAGCAATTAGCCGTTGATAAGAGTCATGGCCATCTTTGGCAATGAGTTAGCTTGAGACAACATAGCTACAGCTGATTGGCTGAGAATTTGTTGACGAACAAATTCGGTCATTTCGGTTGCTACGTCAACGTCAGAGATACGTGATTCAGCAGCCTGAATGTTTTCAGCTTGAATTTGCAAGTTGCTGATAGTGTTTTCAAGACGGTTTTGCATAGCACCAAGGTTAGCACGAATATCGTCTTTTGAAGAAATCGCCTCTTTAAGTGCTTCAAGAGCTTTCTGTGCACCTTGTTGTGTAGAAATGCTGTGTCCATCACCAGCTGCAGAGTTATTACCAACACCAAGAGAAGAAGCGGTAGAGTTACCAATCTTAATGTAGTAGTAATCTTCAGCACTTTGGTTATTTGGTCCAAAGTGAACTTTTAATTTACCGGAAGAAACTAAACCTGCACCATTATGGTTATCACCAGACAAGTTACCGTTTAAGAGGTGAACACCGTTAAAGCTAGTAGCATTGGCGATACGAGTGATTTCTGATGCCATAGCTTGGTATTCAGAATCAATGATTAAACGCTGAGTAGAACTATAAGTACCAGTAGCAGCTTGTTCAGCTAACTCTTTCATACGAATAAGCTTTTCATCGATAACGCCCAACGCACCGTCGGCAGTTTGAATCAAAGAAATAGCATCGTTAGCATTACGTACGCCTTGGTTTAAAGACGCAATTTCTGCACGCATAAGTTCACGAATAGCCAAACCAGCAGCATCGTCAGCAGCAGTAGTAATACGTAAGCCTGAAGAAAGTTTTGAAACAGAGCTACCTAAAGCACCATAAGCCTGACTTAAGTTACGAGCAGCGTTCATTGCCATTAAGTTGTGATTGATAACAAGAGCCATAATATTCCTCCATGAATATTTAAAAAATCTTTATTTTCAGATGTGTTGTTTTTGCATCCTTGCAATTCACATCTGTTGATTAGCTTATCGTCTCTTGTCAGAAACTCTTTAGGAAAAAGTTATATTTTTTTTATTTTTTTTATTATTCAACAATAACAAGATGTTAAATAAAAAATGAATTTAAGTTTAATCTTCGAGTTTAAAGTTTACCTTGATTTTATATAATTCTTTAGCCGGTAAGTTGAGGATTTTTATACCGGTTTTATTTTCAATTTCTAAAAGTTGATTGCAAACTGACTCCCAAGAGCTTCCTATAAAAGTAAACCAAATATTATAATCATGCCTGCGAAGGTAATTGTGTGTTACTCCTTTATAACTATTAACCAAGGCAACAAACTCTTCCATCTTCTCATCAGGCACCTTGGCGGCACAAAGGGTACTGCGAAAACCTAATTTAGCCGATTGGAAATTAGCCCCCAAACGGCGAATAATTTTATTTTTTCGCATATTGTTAACCCGAGTCAAAACTTCTTCTTCGCTTAAGTCTGTTTGTTCAGCTATAACTTTATACGGACGAGAAGCCAGAGGAAAATCCCCCTGAATAATATCAAGAATACGTTTATCTGTTTGATCTAGCATAAAATTATTTCCTTAATTGATAAGATTTTGGAATTTAATAAAATAAAAAACTACTTAAATATATTATGTTTTTATAATTGTTTCTTTTTTGATTATTCTATTCTAGCGAATCTTTGTCAACCAAAGAAAAAACCACTGTAAAACTATTACACAATAGTCTCATAGTAGCTTGCGTCAGAAAGGCACTCCAAAAATCACGAATAAAGAACATTTAATTCCCCTGTAAAATTAGTGAGTTTTGTGTATTAAAACGTTTTAGGCCATATAAAACGATGAAAAAGACCACGCAAAACGGAGTGTTGCAATGGTATTACTTAAAATAACGTAGGCGTAAAGCGTTGGTAACAACAGAAACAGAACTCAATGCCATTGCTGTTCCTGCAAGCATAGGGGACAGGGTTGGTCCACCCCAAATTGATAAAATTCCGCTAGCAACGGGAATACCCAATAAATTATAAGCAAACGCCCAAAATAAATTTTGTTTAATATTCCTTACTGTTGCCGAACACAATCTTAAAGCAGTTGGCAAGGCAACAAGACCGGGTTTTAACAAGACCAAATCTCCGGCATCAACAGCAATATCAATCGCACTGCCCATAGCAATACCAAGGTTTGCTTTAGCTAATGCGGGTGCATCATTTACGCCGTCCCCAATCATTGCCACAACCAAACCTTTTTCTTGAAACTCATGAATAATGTTGGCTTTATCACCGGGGAGCAACCCGGCATGATACTGTTTAATGCCAAGTTCACTACACACTGCTTTTGCTGTTTCCTGATTATCACCCGTGAGCATTACTACTTCAATATTTAATCTTTTAAGCTCTTGGATAACAGCCTTAGATTCTTCTCTTGGGCTATCGGCTATTCCCAAAACAGCAACTAAAATTTTATTGATACTTAACAACAAAGGAGTTTGTCCTTTAGTGGCTACGGCCTGCATAATGTCTGATTCTTTCGCCGTTAACTTAACTTGATTTAACTCTTCTATAAACAATCTATTTCCACAGGCAATATGAAAAGTCATATTTTTTGCACCGCTTACAATATTTAACTCCGCCTCTACCCCTTTACCCGCTACACTATTAAAACTATTCTCTATAAGGTTTAGTTCAAAGGTACTATCTATTAAATTATGTTGTGTATAAAGCTCTGTTTTGGCTTGAATCAGTGCATCTGCCAGAGGGTGTTCGGAGCTAGCCTCTAAAGTAGCACAAGCTAAAACCAAAAGTTCTTCTAAACTTAAACTATAAAGCTGTGCTACTGCTTTGAGTTCTGAAAAGTCAAAATTATTCTCATCAGTTAATATAATAATATCTTTTAACTTTGGCTTTCCCTCTGTGAGTGTCCCTGTTTTATCCATCAAAATGGTTTGTACTTTAGCACCTCTTTCAAGAGCCGCACCATTACGCACTAAAATTCCAAGCTCTGCCGCCCTACCTGATGAAACAATAACGGCGGTCGGAACAGCCAAGCCCATAGCACAAGGACAAGCGATAACAAGCACGGAAACAAAATGTTTTAAACTCAAAGCAAGATCGCCATAAAAAAACCAAAAGACTCCACTTAAAAGAGCAATAGCCATTACTGTTGGAACAAAATAAAGACTGATTTGATCCGCCAGTTTAGCCAAGTCAGGCTTTGAACTTTGTGCATCTTGCACCATGCGTGCAATGCGTGCTAAACTTGTATTTAAGCCTATTTTTTGTGCCTGCATCACAAAACTTCCGTTTTTATTTAAAGAACCGGCAACAACATTACTGCCTTTTTCTTTAAACACAGGCAAACTTTCGCCTGTTAACATGGATTCATCAACACTAGACTGCCCTTTTATCACCAAACCATCAACGGGAACACGCTCTCCGGGGCGTATCAAAATATAATCACCCACCAAAAGGGCGGAAACTGAAACAAGCTCTTCTTGCTCATTCGCTTCTAATGACACTCTTGTAGCGGTTTCAGGTGCTAAGTTTAATAAACCCTCAATCGCACTCCCCGCTTTATGAGTAGAGCGAGCTTCAAGATATTTTCCGAGTGAAATCATCGCCAATAAAACAGCCGCCGATTCATAATAAAGTTGCCCAATAGCACCATTCATCGCAGCATGATGACCATCTAAAGCCATGGTAGCGGAAAGCTCCACAGTATTTTGACCAAACCAAACAACAAAACTAAACCATAAACTATATAAATATGCTGCCCCCGTGCCTAATGCCACTAAAGAATCCATATTAGGGCTGGCTTTAAACAACTGACGAAAGCCAGAAATATAAAAATTCCGCCCCAACCACAAAAGCGGAGTACAGAGAATAAACTGTATAAAGGCAAACATTTTTGGTGAATGAGTGCTAGAAATAAACTCAGGTAAGTTTAATCCAAACATCTCACCCATAGAAATAATTAATAAAGGTAAGGCAAGCCCAAGATTGGGGATTAAGTTTAAAGCCTGCTTTCTTAATCTTTCCGTTTCGTCTTTTTGTCTTTGCTTCATGTTTGACAATAAATCGTCTTCGGCGGCAGGTAATTCAAGACTAAAGCCCAAGCTTGCAACTTTTTCAAAAATACTTTCCAAGCTGATAATTTCAGGAACATAACTTAAACTCAATTGACTGCTTACTAGGTTTACGCTTGCCTTATTTACTCCGTTAGTATTACTTAAAACTCTTTCAATGCGAGCGGAACAGGCGGCACAATGCATGCCGTTAACTTTTAAAGTAAGATGTTCTATTTTTGTACTATTATCTTTATTTGTTTGAATTAATTCTTGAGCTTGCGGTTGCATATAATATCCTTATAAAACAATACATCATAAAAACGCTATATTATACAATAGTCGTTATTATATTAAAGTAAAACAACGCTTAATAGCTTCACTACATTATATACTACTCTAGCTATAATATAAATGAGACTATTGCACAATAGTCTCAAAGTGGCTTTCGCCAAAAAGATACTCCAGAAAGACACTCCAAAAACTATGAATAAGGAAAATTTAATTTTCCTGTAAAATGAGTGGTTTTTGTGTATTAAGACGTTTTATGCTATGCCCATACAGAGCATAAAACGATGATAAAAGCACGCAAAACAGAGTTTTGCAATGGTCTTTAAATGATGTCAAACAACAAAACAAAAGACCTAACAATATAGATAAAAATTCTATGCTCTTAGGTCTTTTTTAAAATTATAAAACGTATCAAAGAAAC
Organism: Desulfovibrio litoralis DSM 11393; assembly: GCF_900143255.1. Taxonomy (NCBI): domain Bacteria; kingdom Pseudomonadati; phylum Thermodesulfobacteriota; class Desulfovibrionia; order Desulfovibrionales; family Desulfovibrionaceae; genus Desulfovibrio; species Desulfovibrio litoralis. The sequence continues at coordinate 167,620 of NZ_FRDI01000002.1, read as the reverse complement.
CTCTGGTTTTAGAGGTTTCCAAAACTAAATACTTTTTAAATAATTCACTCCACCAACAAATAAGGCTGTTCCAAGCTCGGAACTTTCGCCTCTTGTCCAAGCCGGGTGGTTTGTTTTATCGTTAAAAGCCTCCGGGTGTGGCATTAGTCCAAAAATACGCCCTGTTGGGTCGCAGATCCCTGCTATACCTTCGGGGGAACCATTAGGATTTAGCGGATATTCTTCTGTAGGCATTTTATTCTCAGGGTTAGCATATTGCAATACAACCTGATTGTTTTCTTTAAGTGCATTAAAAAGTTCAGGAGTATCGGCAACAAGCTTACCTTCGCCGTGTCTGATGGGAAGGTATAAAAAATCAAGATTTTTAGTAAACACACAAGGGCTTTTTGCATTCACCTTTAAATAACACCAACGATCTTCATAACGCCCTGAGTTATTATGCCCTAAAGAAAATTGAGGAGTAAAATAACTTGGTGTTTTTTTATCGTTTTCTGGTAAAGCCGGCAATAAGCCGAGCTTGGTAAGAAGCTGAAAACCGTTGCAGATTCCTAAAGCGATTCCACCTTTAGAGACAAATTTATTTAATTCGTCTAATAAACTAGCTCCATTATCAAGCCTCGCGTGCCTCCAGCGTTGAGCAGCAGCCAAAGCGGAACCAAGGTCGTCTCCGTCTAAAAAACCACCGGGAAAAACCAAAAAGTTGAAGTCTTCAAGCTTAAACTTACCTGTTATAAGTTCAGAAAAATGAGCTATACTCACTTCATCTGCCCCTGCTTTTTTAGCGGCGTAAGCACATTCGTTTTCACAGTTTGTTCCATAACCGGTAATTACCAAAGTTTTAACTAAAGCCATTTTCAGACTCCTACGCTTTATAATATTAATTTATTTACTTATTCAAAATTTAAAAAAAATACTCGTAAAATGCTTTTTGTTATTTGACAGATTACGTTTTCAATCGCATAATAATAAAAGTATGTAACAATAATTTGAGTCAGTCTAAATTCTTTGACAGGTCAGATTAAGTACATTAGACTTTTTAATTAAAGCTTTTAATAAACACTTAAAGATTTTTGGCTTAAAAGCAAGGTTTTTTTAAAAAAGAAAATTGCATACCCAATAAATTATACTATTTAATAAGAGATATTAAATAGTTCTTAAGTTTTGTTTCGGATTTGCTCAAAAAACTTGTCTTTATAAAAATATAAAAACAAAGCGTGTTTTGAGAAAGGTTTAAGCATTTTATTTATAAATTAAAAACAGGATCATATCTTAATCATGAAAACTAAGTTTATATTTATTACCGGTGGCGTACTTTCTTCTTTGGGTAAAGGTCTTGCGGCAGCATCATTGGGCTCTTTGTTACAAGCCAGAGGTCTTACGGTTACTATTCAAAAACTCGACCCTTATATTAACGTAGACCCGGGAACAATGAACCCGTTTCAACACGGAGAAGTCTTTGTAACCGATGACGGTGCGGAAACAGATTTAGACTTAGGACATTATGAGCGTTATCTAAATACGCCCATGAGCCAAAAAAACAACTACACCTCAGGCAGTATTTATCACACTGTAATCACTAAAGAACGACGTGGCGACTATCTTGGCGGAACAGTTCAGGTTATTCCGCATATCACAGATGAAATTAAACAAAGTATCTGTAGCCTTGCGTCTGATGACCTTGATGTTGCCATTATTGAAATCGGCGGAACTGTCGGTGATATAGAGGGGCTTCCGTTTTTAGAGGCTATACGCCAACTGCGTGGGGATATTGGGCGTGATCGCTGTTTATATATTCACTTAACTTTAGTGCCATATTTAAATGCCGCCGGTGAACATAAAACAAAACCTACCCAACACAGCGTTAAAGAGCTTCGCAGCATTGGTATACAACCGGATATTATTCTTTGTCGTTGTGAAAAAGCCGTTCCGCTTGAGTTAAAACGCAAGATAGCTCTTTTTTGCGATGTTGAAACTGATGCTGTTTTTTCTTGCATTGATGTACAAAATATTTACGAAGTGCCTTTACGCCTTTATGAAGAAGGTTTTGACCAAAAAGTTGCGATTATGCTTCGCCTACCGGCTAAAAATCCTAATTTAAAACCTTGGCGTGAAATGGTGGATCGTTCAAACAATCCACAAGGAAAAATAACTATCGGGGTCGCCGGAAAATATGTTGAATTTAAAGAAGCCTACAAAAGCGTTTATGAAGCTTTAGATCATGGTGGTTTAGCCAATCGTGTGGAAATTATTTTTAAACATATTAACACCGAAGAAATAACTAGCCAAAACGTTGCCGAACACTTGCGTGGCGTTGACGGAGTATTGGTTCCCGGCGGGTTTGGAATTCGTGGTGTAGAAGGCAAAATTGAAACTATTCGCTATCTGAGAGAAAATAAAATTCCTTTCTTTGGTATTTGTTTAGGTTTACAATGTGCGGTAATCGAATATGCACGCAACGTTTTAGGTCTTAGCGATGCAAACTCAGAAGAGTTTAACCCTATCTCAACAAACAAAGTTATTTATTTAATGACTGAATGGTTTGACCATAAAACAAATGCCGTGGAAAAACGTGATGATTACAGCAATAAAGGCGGAACAATGCGTCTTGGAGCTTATCCTTGCGTCTTACAAGCGGGTAGTTTAGCCGAAAAAGCTTATAGCACTTTAGAAATTAGCGAACGCCACCGCCACCGCTTTGAATTTAACATGGAATATAGAGAACGTTTGGAAAAAGCCGGTCTGATTTTTAGCGGGGTTTCTCCTGACGGCCGCTTGGCAGAAATCATTGAAATAAAAGACCACCCATGGTTCTTGGGTTGTCAATTTCACCCGGAATTTAAGTCTTACCCCATGCACCCCCACCCTTTGTTTAAAGATTTTATCCAAGCTTCCAAAGAATATGCGAGCAAGAAAAAATCACCCAATAAATAATACTTTTAAAGCCCGTGAAATTAAAACACACGGGCTTTTTATTTATCAACCAAACTAATTTTTATAAAATATCTAACAACTAAAATAAAAGATTTTTAATATGAACTTATTAGAACTTGGGCTTTTAGATTTTTCAAATAGTTTAGCGATTCAAGAACGTTGTTTAAAAAAACTAGAAGAAGACAGGCAAGAAACTTTAATCATTCTTGAACACCCCAAAACAATTACCTTAGGGCGAAACAGCCAAGACTCTGATTTAAAACAATCAGCTTTATCCTTAAAAGAAAATAATATCGAAGTTTTAAAAATAAAACGTGGCGGGCGGGCAACCTGCCATATGCCCGGGCAACTTGTCATCTACCCTATTATGAAAGTAATCGGACGCAGTGGCGGTTTAAAACAATTTGTTTATGACCTTGAAGAAGTATTAATTGAAACGCTAAAACATTATAATATCCAAGGAAAACGCAAACAAAATAGTGCCGGAATTTGGCTCGAAAACGGCAAAAAAATCGCTTTTATCGGGCTTGGACTAAAAAAAGGTTTAAGTTATCACGGCTGTTCTTTAAATGTTGAAAACAGTTTTGAATTATTTGAGGCAATTATCCCTTGTGCTGACCCTAATGCGAAACTTACTTCAATATCTTACGAAGCTGGTAAAAATATTTCCGTTGATGAAGTAAAAGAAGTTTATAAAGCAAAGTTCAACACAGTTTTTAAGACTCACTTTAATATTACAAAAAACAAATAATTGCTTCATTTATTACACTAATAGACTATAATAACAGAGTAAAAACAAAATAGTTGTGATTTTATTTACTTAAATCATACCAACACTATACTCAACATATCGTAATAATTATCAATATTTTCAATTTTACAACGAATATAAAATAGTGTAGCATTATGAATGATATAATTTATTATTTTATATTTAAGGAGTTACACAAATGCCCTCATATCTTTATTTTTTCTTTGCGGCGGCTGTTTTGATTGTCGGTTATACTATTTACAGCCGAGTGATCGACAAAATATTCGGCCCTGACCCAAATAATCCAACACCGGCAACAACTATGGCCGATGGTGTTGATTTTGTTAAAATGCCCCCACTAAAACTATTCTTAATCCAACTGCTTAATATCGCAGGGATAGGACCAATTTTCGGACCAATACTCGGAGCTTTATATGGTCCGTGGGCTTTAGTTTGGATAGTTGCCGGTTCTATTTTTGCCGGCGGAGTACACGATTATTTTTCCGGTATGCTCTCTGCAAGATCAGGCGGGCGTTCTATTCCAGACGTAGTTGGCGAAAATTTAGGTTATTTTTTCAAACAATTTATGCGTGTTTTCTCTGTTGTTCTGTTGCTATTGGTCGGTGTTGTTTTTGTAACCGCCCCTGCCGGTATGTTAACAAGCTTAAGTAACGAATTTTTAACAAACCTTTTTAATCTTCCTGCTGAAACAGCCGCAAAAACCGTTATGCTCGGTTGGGTTGTGGTAATATTTCTTTATTATTTTTTAGCAACTCTTTTACCAATAGATAAAATTATCGGGCCAATTTATCCTATCTTTGCGATAATTCTTTTAATTATGGCGGTTGGCGTTCTTGGTGGATTAATCGTTAAAGGTTACGAATTTTATCCGGGAGCCGCTTTTGTTAATCAACACCCTAAAGGAATACCTCTTTGGCCTCTTATGTTTGTAACGATTGCCTGTGGTGCACTAAGTGGTTTCCACGCTACTCAATCACCTATGGTCGCTCGTTGTATCCCTGATGAAAAATGTGGTCGTAGTGTCTTTTATGGTGCTATGATTGCCGAAGGCTTAATCGCATTGATTTGGGCAACAGCCGGTATGACCTTCTTTTATTCACCTGAAAATGGCACAAGTGCTGTCCAAGGCTTATTTAACTTTTTGGCTGCTAACAACGACAACCCCGGAGCTTTTGTAAACCATATTTCCATAGCCTTACTTGGACCAATCGGCGGAATTTTGGCTATTTTAGGTGTTGTTGTATTACCTATTACTTCCGGCGATACCGCTTTCCGTGCCGCACGTTTAACCATAGCTGATACAGTCGGATTATCTCAGAAAAAGAACATTAATCGTCTATTTGTTGCTATCCCCTTATTTGCGGTCGGTATTGCCCTAACAAATGTAGATTTTACAATAATCTGGCGTTATTTCGGTTTCGCTAACCAAGCTTTAGCAACTGTTGTTCTCTGGACAGCGGCCGCTTATGTTGTTCGCACAGGTTCAAAGTTACACTGGCTTATTTCTATACCTGCTACCTTTATGACTTCTGTGTGTATGGCGTTTATTGCTTATAGCCCAATTGGTTTTGGCTTAAGCTTTGACTATGCTTCAAAAGTTGGTATCGGTGGTGCTATCGCAGCTTTAGTAATATTTTTATTGTTCGGCAATAAATTTAGAGCTAATCCGGTAAAAAAACCAAAACCAACTAGCCAAGAATTCTAAATATAAAATAGTTATTTAACACATACATAAAAAAGACACTCTCTTTGTTCAAGCAAAAAGAGTGTCTTTTTTTATTCTAACGAGACAATTACAATAAGCTCAAAACGCTAGACAAACAATAATAGCTCAGTTAATTATAAAAACGTATTTTATTAAAACTATAACTTAGGAAATAAAGTAAATGACAGACTCGCTTGTAACAACAGAAAAAAGACCCTTGCCCAACATAGTCAAGATTTTTATGGCTCAGTTAGGTTTAAGTATTGTTTCTTGTATATTATTTTCTATGTATTATCTCTTTTTACTGTTCACAAGCACTAAATACTATTACCGCACTGCAACACCAATTATTATAATCGGCTTATTATTTATGCTCTTCATACTTGTATGGAGTATATCAGTTTTCCACGGTTTATATAGTCGCAGTCCGCACGCCATAAAAAACACTCTTAGTTACCTGCAAACTACTTTTTGGCTACTCGTAGGTTCGATAATTATTATAACACTAATTTTCATTAATTCAATTGATAGTTCTAGATTTTACATGCCACGTGAAGGTATACAGATACTTTTAAACATAATATATTCTATTATTTTTCAACTCACTATTTTATGGGCTTTTGTTTTATATTTTAACAATTCTATAGCGGTAAAAACAGCCTTTAACTTACAAAAGCCTGACACGTCAGCACCACAGGCAGGACTACCTACCAGTGTAGGACTCTTAAAATTATTTTCTGTAATCTTTATTTTAACAACAAGTGCATTTTTAGCTGTAAACTTAATCGATAATTATATTAATCGTTCGTTCGGAGATATTTTAAAACAAACTGCAGCTTACCTCACAATGTTTATTTTAGCAGCAACAAACTTGGGTTTCATTATACTTTTAAAGGAGCTAAAGTCTAAATCAAGCCGATATGCTATATTTTTCTGGTTGTTTGTATTATTGATTTCGACATTTTTATTTTATTTGCCAGCTGCTATAGCTCATAATATTTATTCTTTATTAAGCAACTTGCCTCTTATCTCAAACCTTTATGGGTTGATGATTATTGCTTTATGGTGGTATTTTGCGAACGACCCCGAGGCTAAAACATGGTTTAACACGGATTATGACTTACAATCAAATCAGTGGAATATTCGCATCGTGCGTAAGGTTATAGAAAAGATGCACTCGGGGGTTTTACCAGGGTTTGTCTTAATATTTTTTATCTGGTACTCACAGTATTTACTGTTTACAATGCGGTTCTTCTTCTACCTCATCATAAGAGGAGAAATCCTCGATCCACAGCCAGAAACGTTATTCTATAGTTACTTGTTTATTTTAAATACTGTATTATCTGTATTAGTCTGGATAATAAGTATATTTGCAGCATGGAAACAAAAAAAGTATACTCCGCTTCTTTGCATGGTATTGTTGATTTTATTAGCTGCAACCAGGATAACACCAAATTTATCTCTTTCCACTTTTGACCAATATGACATAGAAAATCTTCTTACTATAACAGCTTGGTTTATTTATTTTTTATCGTCAAAAAAAGTAAAACACGTCTTTTACCAAAGAGAAATCCCTACTGACCTGATTAATAAAAACAAAGCTGAACTGCCTATTTTATGTTTCAGAATCTTTTGTTTATATACTTTCGCCTGGTCGTTTGTGTCATGTATAATACAATATATCTTTGATGGTCATTTTATAATAATATCAGCGATTACAGTGTTGGTTTGGAGTATTTTACCATTAATAAACTTATATCTGTCTTATAAAGCAAAAAACGTTAAAACCGTTTATATCTGGATATTTATCTGGATTGTAAGCTTAACGCTAAGCATAACACAAATAGCCCCATCTGGTAGCTATCTCTATCTTTATTCTCAAATCAAAGATCTTAACTATAATGGTCTTTTCCCAGCAATAGTCGCTTTTTGTTATTTTTATAGTTCTAAAAAAGCTAAAGAATATTATCTCAAGCTAAATAAGTAAGCCAAAAAAGACACTCTCTTTGTTAAATCAAAAAGAGTGTCTTTTTTTATTGCGTAAGATGAAAAATAAAACCTAAACTTAACTATTCAAGACCATTGCAAAACCATTGTTACTTTGTCTTTGTTACTTTGTCTTTGCTACTTGAACTTGACCACTTAATTTAGTTTCATAACCACCTAAAGCTTCAACACGTTTTAAAAAACTTTCACTGCGTATAATATCTAATAAAGCAAGCATCTTAGGTTCGGCGGTAGCACCTTCTAAGTATTCACTCGGAATAGCTAAGTCATAGCGTTCAATAGCTAGCGGAATAAAGTCTAAACCCAAAGCAGTTGCGGCGGCTTTAATGCCTAAGCCACAATCTGCCGTGCCTGTTAAAACGTTAACAGCAACAGTCATGTGAGTAAATTCTTCTTTATCGTAGCCAAGAACTTGCTTCGGGTCTATCTTTGCTTGTTTTAAATGATAATCCAATAAAATACGAGTGCCTGCACCACGTTGGCGATTAATAAATTTAACATCATTTCTGGTTAAATCATGAATATCTTTAATATTTTTTTGGTTACCCTTAGCGACAATAAAACCTTGATGCCTTAAAGCTAAGTTTATTAAAGTAATCTGTTTTTCAGGCAAGTATTTTTTTAAAAAACTATGGTTAAAATCTGAAGTTTCCGGGTCAAAAAGGTGCGTTCCCGCAAAATGACAAGAGCCATTCTTTAAAGCTGTTAACCCGCCCATACTGCCTACATGAGTAGAAGCTAAACGTATTGGCTTATCAAGCGTCATCAACTCATCAGCCAATAGATCCAAGATATTATCATGGCTACCAACACAAACCAAGGTTGACTCAAGTTCAACCCTAGGTCTAACTAAAGTCGCTTTCACAAGTTTCCCTTGTTCGGCTCCTTCCGAGTTTAAAGGAAGACGAGTTACGGCATGAGCCTTTGAAAGCGTCGTTAAATTACCCGCTCCACGCCCAAGCGGAGTCGCTACAAATTTATTGTTCACTCTCCCAACGCTTAAACGCACAAACTCTTCAACGCCAAGCTTTGAGGGTATAGAACGAGTTAGCTCAACGTCAATTGACTCACGCTCTGCCACAAAGTCTCTTTCTAACCATGAAATTAACGGCGACATTAACTCTTCATAAGCCACAATACTGCTAACAGGATAACCGGGAGCTCCGGCAACCAAACGCTCGACGCCTTTATTATCTTTACATAAACCTAAAAGTGCTGGCTTTCCCGGCATGGCGGAAATACCGTGAACAATGACTCTTCCGTGTTCTTCTATGGCACGCCTTGAAAAATCTTTTGAACCAGCCGAAGAACCGGCACACAAAATAGTTAAAGTAATTCCCGCATCTAAACTTTCTTTTAACGCCTTGCTTACAGCTTCGATTGTATCGGGAACAGGTGGAATCCGCTCAACAATACAACCTTGTGCTTTTGCCAAAGCCGACAAAACTTGTGAATTGCTTTCAATTACCTGCCCTGCTTTTGGTTCGGGGCGTTTGGTAAAATCCAAAATTTCATCGCCCGTAGGAATAATACGAATTTTAACAGGTTCCCAAACTTTTAATTCCCAAATTCCGGCACTCAACAAAACACCCACATCATAAGCACTAAAGCGATGATTTTGCGGATATAACAATTCTGTTGCCACAATGTCTTCCCCGATACGACGAACGTGTTGCCAAGGAAAAGCGGGGTTTTCTATACTAACTTTAGTTTCATCAATCTTTACAACTTGTTCAATCATAATAACCGAATCAAAACCATCAGGCATTGTATTTCCCGTATTCACGGGCAAATAGTCTTTGCCATATTCCAAAACAAGCGGGTGTCCTTCTCTTGCGACAAAAGTTTTATTCGCAGTAACCGCAATACCGTCCATAGCCGCACTATGAAAAGTAGGCGAAGAATATTTCGCAAAAATCGCTTCGGCATTGGTTCGCCCGACAACATTTTGAGATTCTATAATCTCACTTTTAATTAAAGCCTCTCTGTTAAGCTCTTTACGAACGTTTTCAACCGCTTCTTTAATAATTAAGGTTTTTAAATATATATTTCTTTTGGCGTTTTCCATAGTTACTCCGTATAAAGTACAACATATTATTGATATGCAAAAAATAACATATAAAAAAGAAAGTTTCAATTCTAAATTATTCCGAAAATTAATAAAAGCTAAGATTATCAATCAAGTTTAAATTAATATTTTAACCTTGACTTAATAATTGCCAGGCTTAAACTAACCTGTTATATTACACAAATATTTTTTTATTACGAGGCAACCAATGATTTTTGATGTATTAAAAGATGTTTTTACAGAATACGAAAAGCTTTCTGCCTCTGCCGATCAGCTTTTTGACACAATAAAAAGAGACTTTTCCGACTGCGTTAGCTGTAAAGAACAGTGTAGCGGTTGTTGCCATGCCCTATTTGATTTGTCTTTAGTCGAAGCAATGTACTTAAACAAGGCATTTAAAGAAAATTTTAATTACGGTGCGGAACGTTCCACTATTTTAGAATATGCCGGAAAAGCAGATCGGCGTTCTTACAAATTTAAACGTTTAATTAATAAAGAACTTAACAACGGAACATCCCCTGAAGAAATAATGAAAAAAGTCGGACAAGAAAAACAACGTTGTCCGCTTCTCGGTTCGGACGAACGCTGCATTTTATATAATGCCCGCCCGATTACCTGTAAACTTTATGGAATTCCAACCACAATTAACGGAAACAGTAATACTTGTCATCTATCCAACTTTAAAGCAGGAACAGCGTATCCAAGCGTAAACTTAGATAAAATACAAGATAAATTAGCTGAAATAAGCATGAAAATAGGTCCGCTCATCAATTCTTCTTACTCAGAATTACATCTAGTCTATGTACCTGTTTCAACTGCTTTACTAACGGAATATGACGAAAAATATCTTGGCGTAAAACAAACAAAATAAACTTTTGATAACAAGTTATTTTTTAAATAAACCATTTTAAGGTAATAAATTATGAGCATTTCGGCAACAATGTTTCGCGACGGAACACAGCAAATACTTACTCCGGCAGAAGAAGAACAAAAACGCTTTATGTATGATTCGATGAGTCCTCGCAGGCGTAAATATATAGACCGAATAGGTTATGAAAATTGGGATCCTTTTCAAAAACCCAATGACCCTCTTGACATTCGCCAAGACCCAACAAAACGTACAACCCAACAACTCATCAGAGAGTTTCTTCAACAATCAAATATAAAAGATTATAGCAACGAATATGGTAAAGGGGCTTTGGAGTGTGCCATTGGCATAATAAATAAAGACGAAAAATATCGCGGTATTTTTGACTTTGCTGTCTGGTATACAAAGCTCTTGCAAAAAGAAGGTTTTATTGAACCTGATTCAATAAAATAATTATTTAACTATCTTAAACAAAAAAAGAAAAAGGACAACACCATGAAAGAAAAATATAATAATGTTGATGAATATATCGCCGATCTTCAAGCCCAAATAAGAGAAACTCCCGATTGTGCCAACCACCTTTACGCACTCGGTATGGCTTTATTGTCAAAACGTGATTTTGTCGCCGCCGAAGCTGCATTTCTGGAATGTATCAGTGCCTCTTCTCATGTTGCCGAAGCATATGTTCAACTTGGCGGAATCTGCATGCAACGTGGAGACTTGGAAGGCTGTTTAAGTTATAACAACGAAGCCGTTAACTGTCGCCCACGTTTCGCTATAGGTTGGGGAAATATTGGCTTTGTTCATATTCAACGAGGCGAAGCCGAAAAAGCTATTTCGGCTTTAAGAAAGGCTGTGAAATGGGATCCAAACTTTATGCAAGCTATGGCTTCTCTTGCCGTTGCTTGTTATATGATTGGCGAACTTGACGAATCAATCGCTTTAAGCGAAAAAGTAATTAAAAAAGAACCTAACTTTGCACCGGCTTACAATAACCTTGCGGTCGCATGGTTAGAAAAAGGCGATGGGAAAAAAGCTTTGGAATATGCCAACCTTGCAATAAAACACGGTTTTGAAGTAAACCCCGATCTTTTAAAAGAATTAGAAGCTTTTAAATAAGCAAACCTCAAACAAACTTAACTGATTTAATTTATTACTATTACAGCAATTAATAAATTTAATAAAAGTAAAATTTAAACGGAAGCACTAAGATGTTAAACAAACCACGCTTACTTACCCCCGGTCCGACCCAGTTACCCGAAAGAGTTCGTCTTGCCATGGCAGTTGATATGATCCACCATCGCAAAGCACCATTTAAAGCCATTTTATCAGAAGTTCAAACTCACCTTAAAACCTTGTTTGGAACAAACGAAGCGGTTTTACCTCTTGCCTGCTCCGGATCAGGAGCGATGACGGCGGCAGTAACTAACCTTTTTGCCCCCGGTCAAAAAGTATTAATCATTGATGGCGGAAAATTCGCTCAACGCTGGATAGATATTGCCAAGATGCGTGGATTAAGCATTACCGTTTTAACTGTTGAATGGGGTAACGGAGTTGACCCTAACGAGGTAAAAGCCTTATTAAATTCCGAGCCTGACTTTGCCGGTGTTTTAATGCAACTTTCCGAAACTTCTACCGGAGCCTTACACCCTGTTAGACAAATTGCCGCAATTACAAGAAAAACCAATACCTTACTCGTAGTCGACGGAATTTCCGGCGTTTCTATCTCACCTTGTCCTATGGACGAGTGGGGTATAGATTGTTTGGTTACCGGTTCTCAAAAAGGTTTAATGTTACCCCCCGGTTTAGCTTTGATTGCCTTGTCAAAAAGAGCGTGGGAAAAAAATGCAACCGTTCCAATCAGCGATTTTTATTTTAACCTTGCAAGCGAAAAAAAGAATAACCTAACTAACCAAACAAGCTTTACAACTCCGGTTAGCATGATTGTCGGTTTAAACGAAAGTTTAAAAATGTTTGCCGAATTTGGCTTAAAAAATGTCTATCAAAAACAATGGGCCTTAACCCAAATGACTCGCACAGGCGTTAAAGCCTTGGGTTTTGAACTCTTTGCCAAAGACAATTATGCTTGGGGTGTAACGGCAATTAAAATGCCTGTGGGCATGTCTGCAACAAAACTCGTTGCGTATATGGCAGAAAATTTTAATATCGTAATGGCAACTGGACAAGATGAATATAAAGACACAGTCATAAGACTTGGACATATGGGTTGGGTCGATTGGTCCGATGTTTTGGCTGGTCTTCACGCTTTGGCTTATAGTTTTGTCGCTTTGGGCGGTTATATCGGTTGTAAAACCTATTGCGAACAAGCTCTTGACGCTTATCATAAAGCACTAGCAGAAGATTATAATATTGTTTTATAAAAAAATAATTTTATTAAATTTAATCATCAAGTTATAAAGTATATAACAAAAAATTGCTGTTTAATAAGGAAGTAAAAAATGTCCGAAAACAATCAAAACAATGACGCAACAGCAGAGCAAAACGCTTTGCCACAGGTTAATTTTTCTACTTTTGTTTTATCTATTGCCTCAAGTACTTTATTAAATCTGGGCGAAGTTCCTAACCCGGAAACGGGAAAAACTGAACAAAACCTGCTTATGGCAAAACACAGTATAGACCTGCTCTCCATGTTGCAAGATAAACTAATTAACGGCGTAAGTGATGATGAAAAGAAATTGCTTGCCGATCTGCTTTATGAAGTACGCATGAAATATGTTCTGAAAAATAAATAACAATACCATATAACTCAGTTCATTATAATTAAATCGTAAAATAATATTTTGTTCACTTACAAAAAAGATAAGAAATAAATATCATGAAAAAACAAATTAAAGTTGGTCTTGTTGGTGTTACCGGATATACGGGAATGGAGCTTGCTCGTTTATGTTTAGCCCACCCAAATTTTACTTTAACAGCCGCAACCTCAAGAGCGGAGGCGGGGAAAAAACTCTCTGAGATTTATCCTTTTTTACAAAAAACAAAACTGCAAGATTTAATTATAAGCGAACCCAACCCCAAAGAGTTGGCTAAAACTTGCGAACTTGTTTTTTTGGCGGTTCCTCACGGAGCAGCCATGAATGTTGCCGCAGAACTTTTAGACCAAGGTTTAAAAGTCGTTGACCTTTCGGCAGACTTTCGCTTAAGAGATGTTTCTACTTTTGAAAGTTGGTATAATACGCCCCACGCTCAACAATCATGGCTTAAAAAAGCTGTTTACGGCTTACCCGAATTATACGCCGAAGAAATCGCTAAAGCCCAATTAATCGCTAACCCCGGTTGTTATCCGACCGCTTCGATTTTGGCTTTATATCCGGCATTAAAAAACAAATTAATAAAAGATCAAGGCATTATTATTGATGCAAAATCAGGAACCTCCGGTGCGGGACGCAAAGCAACCGTTGGGACTCTGTTTTGTGAGGTAAGCGACAGTTTCAGAGCTTATAATATTGGCGGAAAGCATAGACATACCCCTGAAATTGAACAGGAACTAAGTTTAGCCAACAACAGTCAAATTACCCTTTCGTTTAACCCTCATTTACTGCCCCTCAACAGAGGTATTTTAAATACTATCTATACAGAATTAAATACAAAATCCAGTGCGAAAGAATTACATGAAGTTTATAGCAAATTTTATGAAAAACACAGCTTTGTCAGGGTCTTACCTTTAGGAAGTTTACCTGAATTACGCTTTGTCAGGGGCACAATGTTTTGCGACCTTGCTTTAACTGTTGACGAACGTACAAAGCGTTTAATTTTAGTATCTTGTATTGATAATTTATGCCGTGGAGCATCAGGACAAGCCATTGCCAATGCGAACCTAATGTTGGGTCTTGAGTTGGAAACCGGCTTAAATTTAGCTCCGCTCGTACCTTAAAAATTTTGCAAAAATCAACAAAACTTACCCTCTTAGCAAGCTTGAATTTTCAATGATAACGCTATAATATCTATTTGGAAATCAGGAAAAACTAAACAGCTGATTGGAATTAGAGACAAAAAATATAAATCCAAAAACCTTCTTATAAGAAAATAGCGTCTTATAAGAAGGTTTTTTTAATGCTTAAAAACGTTCACAATCTAAAATCATCGCAAAGCATAATTTTACAAAAAGTCGTTTAAAACAATTAATTTAAGACTTGCGAAATTTTCCTTTAAAAAATTAAAGAGAATTAACACCTAAACAAGCGATACTTGAAATAAACAAGTAATTATAATATAATAAAAACGTTTAATATATTGTAAAAAAAATGATAAGGATAATAACATGAAGTTTATTATGTCTCAAATTCCGATATACTTAAAAAGTAATGTAAAAAACAAATGGAATGTAAAATTTTTAATAGCTTTTTCTGCTCTTTTATTAGGACAAATTATTTTATACAGCTATTTATTTCATGTTATTATGGAATATGAAGGGAAAGAACACAGTACTTTAAGCGGATTATATTGGACACTTACAGTAATGTCGACTTTAGGTTTTGGAGATATTACTTTTTCTAGCGATCTGGGACGCGGTTTTACTTTAGTCGTATTATTTTCCGGCATCATCTTTTTTATGTTGATGTTACCTTTTACTTTTATACGTTTTATTTATCAACCATGGATAGAAGAAAAAAATAGAACTCGCGTACCGACTTCTGTTTCCGAATCTCTTTGTGATCATGTGATTGTAGCAGGCTATAATATGGTCGCCGAAAATATCATTGAACGCCTTATACAATATAATATAGAATACATAATTTTAGTGCCTGATTCTGACCTCGCTCTTTCCCTTATTGATAAAGGGTATAATGTTGTACTCGGAGAATTTGATGATATTAGAACATATCATAAAACAGGTGCTATACGTTCGCTTATGGTAATTGCCTTATGTGATGATTTAAAAAATACCAATATTGCATCAACAGTACGAGAACTTTCCCAGACTATTCCTATTCTAAGTAGTGTTGAGAGTGAAGATTCTATTGATATTTTAGAATTGGCGGGTTCAAGCTATGTATATCACTTTATAAAAATATTAGGAGAATCCTTTGCGAAACGCTCAATTGTTTCAGGGGTAAAAGCAAATATTATTGGCAGTTTTAATGAACTTTGCATTGCGGAGATTTCTGCCAAACATAGTAAAATAGACGGATTAACTATTGCAAAAAGCCACTTTAGAGAAAAGTCAAATCTTAACATCGTAGGTATTTGGCAAAACAATAAACTTATTTTACCCAAACCAGATTTTCTTATAACCCCAAATAGCAATCTTCTTGTCTCAGGTTCAGAAGAAAATATTTTAACTTGGGTCAATAACCAGCAAAACACAGAAAATAACTCCAACAAACAGGCTCACGCCATCATACTTGGGGGTGGAAGAGTTGGAAAAGAAATAGCAAGATGTTTTCAAGATCAGAATATAGACTTTAAAGTTATTGAAAAAAGCAAACAAAATATCATAGAAAATGATCCACGTTATATTTTAGGCAGTGCCGCTGATATTAATATTTTAGAAAAAGGCGGAATCAAAACGGCACAGTCTGTTTTAATTACGACTCATAGCGATGATTTAAACATTTATTTAACAATATATTGTCGTAAGCTACGTCCTGACGTTCAAATCATCAGTCGTGCGACCTTAGAACGCAACGCAAATTCTCTCTATGCCGCCGGTGCCAATGTCGTAATGGTTCATAGCTCTATCGCCGCAAATATCGTTTTAAATCTTCTCTCGCCGGGAAAGGTTACCATGCTCACAGAAGGATTAGATATTTTTAAAGTTGAGGCTCACCCCGACTTAATAAAAACTACAATAAAAAATAGTCTGATAAGAGAAACAACTGACTGTAACATTGTTGCGATTAAAACCAAAGAAGGTCTAAAAATAAATCCCTCACCATCATATTTAATTAAACCAGGAGACGAACTTATCTTATTGGGAACAGAAGAAGCAGAAAAAAAATTTACCGATAAATATGGTTTTAAAAATTAAGCTGAAATAAAAATTATTTGATATACGACCCTTAAGTTTTTTTATCAATCAACCGATATAAAGATAAGCCATGTTTTTATTAATATAATCAGAGAAAAAAAGGGGAGGACAATATGATAGATGGAATAAACGATCCAACTGACCTTATTGTTGCAAGCGACAGAAATATGTTGAATGCAAAGATCATTACTCAAACTCTTGATACTTTAAATTCCAATACTTATAATACAAAATCTGCAAACAATACTTTGAGTTCAACAAACTCAAGTATAAGAGAAAGTTATCTTTTTCAAAAAGATGTTTTATCAGCAGCCTATGATACAAAAGGATTCTTTGTAAATAACGATTCTTAATCAAGGTTAAAAATGACGTCTATTTTAATAATATAGGCTTGTGATTATAGTTTATAAAAAATGTGCTAAAAAAAGACCTTAAACTTCTTAAGCTTAAGGTCTTTTTGATTATTGTTCTTTAGGCTGTCTACGTTTTGGTAAAATCAAGATTCTCTTCATAGAACCTTCGCCTTTGCTACGCGTTTGCAACTCAGTGTCATCTTGTAAAACCATGTGTACCACTCTGCGATGATAAGAACTTAAAGGACGCGTATAAAGCCCACGCCCCTCTTCTTTAACTCGTTGAGCAAGACTTAGTGCCAGTTCTCTCATTTTCTCATCTTGACGCTCGCGATAATCACCGGCATCAATTTGAATTCGAGTTGTAGCATTAAAGACACGTGTTAAAATGCGTGCCGCCATATATTGAATAGCGGTTAAGGTTTGGCTATAACGCCCTATCAACAAACCGGAACTCTCACCGGCGTCAATCATTACTTTTATTTTATTTTCTTCAATTATTTCAATATCAATGCTATAATCTTCAACAATACAATCAACAAGGCGAGAAACCACTATTCTGGTTTCTTCTATAACCTTATCAACTCCAACCTCTTCAACATTCAAAAAGGCAAAACCTTCACGGGCATTATCTTCAACCAAAGTATCTTCAGAATAAAGCTCTGTTCCTTCACTCTCATTATTGCCAGATTGAGGCTTAGAAGGTTCAAACTCTTTACCTTGATTGTTGTGTCTGGTTACTCTTTCTTTACGCTGTGGGCGTTCAGGCCTGTTTTTGTTCAAGCGTTGGTTACGTTCACGTTTTTGAGGTTGAGCTTCAACGTTTTCATTGGCAACAACGTTGTTTGAGGCTTCATCATCTTTTTGATTTTCGTTAAGATAAGCCCAACGCCCGCCATTTTCGCTTTTATCTTTTAACTTATTTGGTTTGGCAACATCATTATTTGGTTTGGCAAAATCATTATGAGGACGCTGTTTTGTTTGGCGCTCGCCCGAACCTATTTCTCTACGTCCTTTTTTCTTGTCAAAATCGCGTTTTTCGTTGCCTGTATCTCTTGTTTTTGTATTAACGGGAGACTCAAGCTGTTCATTAATAGAATCAAGCACACTACTTGTGTCGCTCATACGCTTAGCTCGAATAGTTGCTTTTTTTACGCCAACCAAGCCAAAAATGCCTGATTTAGCATCATTTACTATTTCGATTTCAAGCTTATCTCGACTCACGTCAAAAAATGTACAAGCTGCATTAATTGCAAGATCTAGGGTCTTGCCCTGAAATTCAGTATAGTTACTCACAGAGTCAGCTCCACAAAAAATTATGAGTTGATTTAATTTACTACGCCTTACGCAACATATACCATTGTTGTCCAATAGATATTAAGTTGTTTACTAACCAATAAAGCACTAAACCGGAAGGGAAATCTATAAAAATATATGTAAATACAATAGGCATTAACATCATTATCTTAGCCTGAGTCGGATCACCCGCCGTCGGAGTAATCCATTGTTGTATCAACATCGTTGCACCCATCACCAAAGGAGTAATCATAAGCGGGTCTTTCGCCGACAAGTCAGCTAACCAAACTATATCGGTAAAAGGCAGGTGGGGAATAAAAGAAGAATGTCTTAATTCGATTGAATAAAGCAAGGCACGATAAAGCCCAAAGAAAACCGGAATCTGGATTAAAATAG
Source organism: Desulfovibrio litoralis DSM 11393 (assembly GCF_900143255.1). Taxonomy (NCBI): domain Bacteria; kingdom Pseudomonadati; phylum Thermodesulfobacteriota; class Desulfovibrionia; order Desulfovibrionales; family Desulfovibrionaceae; genus Desulfovibrio; species Desulfovibrio litoralis. Next base: position 149,232 of record NZ_FRDI01000002.1, on the reverse strand, counting down.
GAAGACACCCACTCGCAGGATTAACTTTATATGTTTTATAAAGTTGCATAACCTCTGCGTTCATTTTTTCTTTATCATCAGCATATTTCTCACGAATCTTTTGCATCATTGGTTGAAGCTTCTTCATTTTTTCCATTGATTTATAACTCTTATGAGAAAGTGGCCAGAAAATAATCTTAATTAAAACTGTTAAAAGAATAATCGCTATACCGTAATTATGAACATATTTATAAAGGAAGTTTAAAGTCCAAACAAGAGGACGAGAGAAAATACTAAACCAACCATAATCTAAAGCTGCTTCCAAATTGTTTGGTGCGTCTATCAGATATTTTTTCTCTTTCGGTCCGATATAATAAGAGGTTTCAATAGTCGTTCCAACACCGGGCATTAAAGCAACATCGCTTTTTTCTAAAGCCACACGATAAATAGAATCTTCATAACGAGCTTTTAACACAACGCTTGTATCTTTAGGAGCAGTAGCGACAAGAAAATAGTTGCTCATTATTCCGCCCCAATAAACACCCTCTGAAAACGCCATACCTTTTTTAAGCGTGTCAACACTGGATTCTTCGGCAAAAGAATCAAATTTATTATAATAAGCTATTCTGTCTTGGTCATGTTTTCCGCCATCACTGCTCATAGGGCTAGCGGCAATGGTAAAAGCAACTTTTCCCGTTCCTGTGCTGGTAGTCGGGGTTAAAGTAACTTTTTCATCAAAAAAGTATGTCTCTGCGTTAAAGGTAAAAGTTCTAACTATATTTATATCGCCAAATTTTCCTACAAATTCAATAGTTCCGGTTCCACCGTTTTGTAAATCAAGCTTATCAACGCTTGAAGACCATTGACCAGAGTTCCATGTAGGCGTTCCGTTAATTAAAAGACCAAGTGGAGATACTTTTTCGCTCTTAGCGTTAAGAGGTTCTACTAAACCGTTTCCGCTTAATGTTTGAGGATATTTTTTTAGAAAAAACTCTTTTAAAATTCCTCCGCCGCTATGAAAAACAGCTCGAAAATAAGGCGTTTCAACAACGACATCATGTCCGACAACCGGTACAAAGTTAGGAAGTTCTTGGCTTGTTACCTCTATTCCACTTATATTGGCAGCACCGGCAGTTTGGTTGCCGGAAGTTGCAGTAGCGTTAACAGCTTGTTGAGTTTGAACCTGTTGAGTTTGAGGTGGTGGCAACCAACCCATATAATCAGCAAAATAGCTCCATGCAAAATATACAACTACACATAGGACTACTGCTGCGATTGTTCTATAATGATCCATAAAAAATAATAGCTCCCATTAAAATTACAGTAAGCGTTGTTTTTTAGGAGGAACAGGGTCAAAACCGCCTGCCGACCAAGGATTACAACGTAGGATTCTCCAACTGCTCAGAAAAACGCCTTTAATTACACCATGTCTTAAAATTGCTTCAACAGCATACACGGAACAACTTGGATAATATTTACAAGCTCTGGGCAACAAAGGAGAAATAAAATAACGATAAAATTTAATCGGCAACACAAAACCGATACGTATATAATAAAGCAAAAGAGCTTTATATCTTTCCAATTCGGTCTTATCCGAAAAAAAACAAAAATATTTATTAAGCATTGTGTTGCGTTATACCATTGTATATCATCTTTAATATTAGTTTTAAGGCATTAAAAAATATTAGACTTAAGGCATTAAAAAGCAAAATTAAAAAACTTGCCAAGATATAAACCCAAAAGGATATAAATTAAAAAACATCAAAAAACAGAAATTTATTCTGTGCTTAATTTAATTAAAAGCTTTGAATTAAGAAGAGAAAAAAGTTCTGTTTCTACCATTTTCAGATTTATAAGCTTAGCATGTAAATGTTTTTTAGGGATAACAACATAATCAAATCCATTCGGAATATCATATTGATTTAACCTAAAAAATTCTCGTAAAACTCTCTTTACTCTATTTCGTTTTACCGCCGAACCTATTTTGCGCCCAACGGCAAGACCCAAACGCCACTTCACAGATTGTAAATCTCTATTGCGGACAATTACAACAAAATGTTTCGAAAAAAACCTTTGTCCTTTTTCATAGCAGTCTGAAAATTCTTGCCGAGTCGCTAAATGTTGGTCTTTAGTAAAAGTTAAACGGCTAATCTTTTACGCCCTATTGCTCTGCGACGACGAATAATATTACGACCGGCAGCAGTACTCATACGCTCACGGAAGCCATGAGTTCTTTTACGTTTAATAACACTTGGTTGATAAGTTCTTTGCATATAATGCTCCTTTAAAAAATGAACTTCAATTTCTACCTTATTCACAAAAAACAGTCAAGAGTAGCTTTTGCAAATTGTTTTTTGGTTTATTGTTGTTATATAAGGTAAAAAAGAGTTTTTGCAAGAAAGAACAAAAATTTATTTTTATTGTTTTATATTGTTTTTGAGGTTGCCATCATATAAATTTCATGAGGATCAAGGATTAAAATAACACTTCCGTCTCCCATAATAGTTGCACCGGAAATTCCCTTAAGGTCGCCTAGATAAGCACTAAGAGGCTTAATAACTATTTCTTGACGTTCAAGAAGACGGTCAACAACCAAACCTAAACGGCGATCATTATCATGAATTACAACAACGGAAAGAACGTCTTGCCCGGCGGAGTTATTGGGAAGCCCAAGTAATTCTGCCAAACTCAAAATTCCTAAAACCTCGCCTCTTAAAGTAACCGCTTTACGCCCTTTAACATCAGTCAAGCGACGAGCTTCGATTTTTGTGGTTTCTGATACGGCGTCAAGCGGAATCGCATACATATCTCCGGCAACATTTACCATTAAAGCGTCAATGATTGCCAAAGTAAGAGGCAATAACAGGGTAAATCTTGTTCCCTTTCCTACTTCCGAAGAAATAGTGATACTACCTTTAAGGCTTTTGATATTGGTTCTTACAACGTCCATTCCGACACCACGTCCGGAAATATCGGTAATAACTTCAGCAGAAGAAAAACCGGGGGCAAAGATAAGCTCCATAGCCTCGCGGTCGTCTAACGCTCTTGCGTCTTCAGGGCTGATAATCCCCTTGCGAATAGCTACTTCTCTCATTTTTTCAGGGTCTATACCCTTTCCATCGTCTTCTACTTCTATCGCAACCGAGTTACCTTTATGGAAAGCTCTTAAACAAACTTTACCTTTCGCACTTTTCCCTTTGGCAACACGTACATCAGCATCTTCAATTCCGTGGTCTACAGAGTTACGAATTAAGTGAACAAGAGGGTCGCCTATAACTTCAACAACGCTTTTATCAAGCTCTGTTTCTTCCCCTTCCATCACCAATTCAACCTCTTTACCGCTTTTGCGAGACAAATCTCTAACTAAACGAGGAAAGCGTGAAAAAACAGAAGAAACCGGAACCATTCGCACCTTCATGATAGTATCTTGAAGATCATCGGAAATACGAGCCATTCCGTAAGTAGTTTCAGTAAGGTTTTGAGCCACAAGGTTAACATCAACTTTTTCTTCAAGCTGGCGTGCTAAAAGCGTATATCTGTTTCTGTTAATGATCAACTCACCGATTAAGTTCATTAAATGATCAAGTTTTTCGTGGTCTACTCTGATGGTAGATGAAGATTTAGGAACAGCATCATCTTTTTTGGCAGGGGTAGGAGGTTGCGCCCCAGGTTTGGGGGGCGTTGGCGGTGCTTGAGGTTTCGGAGCAGATGCTTGCGGAGAACTTGGTGCTGAGGCAGGTTTAGCAACTTCAGACACAGGAGAACTCTTAACAGGGGACGCACTCTGCACCACCTTTTCCGAGCTTTGTTTAACAACATTATCAGTTTTTTGTGTTTCTGTTGCAGGAGCAGCGGGAGCCGGCTTATCAGATGCAAGTTTTTTTAAATCTTTTATGGCGGTTTCAACCATATCTGAGATGATGCTACACTCTTGTTTCAAAAGGTCTACCATCATGCCAAAATCCATATCTGTACTACGTGCTTTATCAACTATTCCTGAGGTTCTTTGGGCATAAGTTTTTATGTCTTCAAGTTCCATAAAATTGGCAGCGTTTTGAATAGTTACCAAACTGCGGAACAAACCGTCGATATATTCTTTTTGGCTACTGTCTTTTGCAAGTTCTTCCAAGGCAAGGTTAACCGAAGCTTGTTGCTGTTTTACCGTATCAATAAATACAGACAAATCATCAGATTCTATGGTAGGCGCAACAGGTTCGCTTGATAACTTAGGATCAACTTTCTTATCTTTTGTGCTTGTGTTTTCAGAATCAACAGGCACACGCCCAACACCAACCGGCATTTCAATCGCACCACCGTTGTTTGCCTGTTGTAATCGTCCAAGCAAAGTATTGACATCAACCGGATGCACTTGCCCTGATGTGGGATCAATACGCACAATTAATTCATCAATCACATCAACAACTAAAAGTAACAAATCGACTAAATTTTTACTGACGGGAATTTCATCATGTCGCACCATGTTAAGAAGAGTTTCAGCTTCATGAGTAACACTATTTAATTCATTATAGCCAACAATGCCACTATTCCCTTTTAAATTATGGAAAAAGCGGAAAAGGTCATTTACAAGCTCTGAGTGGTCGGTTGGATTTTTTTCAAGAGAAAGAAGACCTGTTGCTAAATTTTCAACATTTTCTTTTGCTTCATCAATAAAGTCTTTAAGGTGTCCTTCTCCAAAAGAGTTTAAGGCATAAGTATTAAGAGGAGCCAAGGTCGCAATCCACTCTCTCGAGGAAACGCCGACAGTATCCGCTGCAATAGAAGAATCAGCAGAATCAGCAGAGGAACTTTCAACAATAACAGTAGGGGAAGTTGCGGAAACTTCAACAATATCATCGGAAACATCGTTGATAACATCAGCACTTGATCCATCGGCATCATCGGCAGAATAAGTACCTGCCATAATAGCATCAAGTTTGACTATTGTGCCTTCTGTTTCTACGTCGCCCTCGTTTCCTATTGTTTCAAGGTTTTCAATCATACGACGAAGAGCGTCTGTTGCTTCTAAAATAACGTCCATGATGACCGTGCTTGTTGTCATGGTTCCTTTACGCAATTCGTCCATAACGTTTTCAGCACGGTGAGCCAAACCATTTATTTTATTTAAGCCCAAGAAACCCGATGCCCCTTTAAGGGAGTGCATGGGTCTAAAAATTTCATTCAAAATAGAAAGGTTATCCGGTGCTTTTTCAAGCTCGAGCAAGTTTGGCTCAATAGTTTCAAGGTGTTCTTTTGCTTCAACTATAAAATCAGCAAAAATTTCCGGATCCATATATTCTTGGCTCATACCTTATACCCCAAAAAACGTTATTTTAAACTATACAAAAAAGTATATAATATTTTATACTATAATTAGCAACCTAAAAGCATTTTGACATTTTTAACCATTTTTTCAGGTTGAGCCGGCTTAACCATATATAGGTTAGCCCCAAGACCCATTCCAAGCTGTATGTCTTTTTCCTGACCTTCGGTAGATAATACGGCAATGGGAATATCTCTATATTTTTCTTGTTCTCTTAAGGTTTTAATAAAAGTTAAACCGTCCATGTGTGGCATATTTATATCAGAAATGATCAAATCAATATCATCAATGGAGTACAACTTTTCTAAAGCGTCAAGCCCATCTTCTGCCGAAGTAACTTTATAGCCCTCGCTTTTCATGATAAAAGACACCAAGTTTCTTACTGTTTTGGAGTCATCAACCACAAGTATATGTTTTGGCATTTTAAACTTCCTATTCTGCTAAAATTCTTTCGACTATTTTATCTATTGAAACAACACTAACTAACATATCATTAATTTTTAACAAACCTGAAATATATTCAACGCTTGCCCCTATATGAGCTTCGACTGCCCAATCAATACTACCTTGAGCAACCCTGTACATTGTATGCACCTTTTCTATCATTAAACCAAACTGTAAGCCACGTCTACGACAAACAATAACAAATCCTTCTTTTTTCTTGTCATATCCAGAAACTTCAAGCATTTCGCCTAAATGAACCAAAGGAGTAATACGCCCTCTAAGGTTTATAACCCCGTGAACAAAATCAGGAGAAATAGGCATTTTTGATACCGGAATAGCCTTTATAACCTCTTGAACAGCAACAGTCGGAATCGTAAACTCTTGATTTCCTATAAAAAAACCAACCAAGAGCATATTTTCTTCTCGTTTAAGCACTTGTTCAACGGGTTCTTCGGGTGGACCAAGGGTTTGTCCGTTTCCTATATATGTATCGTCATATTTTAAAGAAGCTAAAGGACTATTTTTCTGTTTTAGGTCTGATCTTTCAATTCCAAGATATTTTTCCATAAAAGCAATCTCAGCCAAGGTAAATTCATGCCCGGCGTTAATGTCTGCTTCGAGTACAGCAAAATCTTGTTCTTGAAAGTATTGTTCAGGTGTTTTTTTCATAGTCTCAACATTTCTTCTGCCAATTCGTTATATTCTCTTGCCCCCCTACTGTCCGGAGCTATTTCAAAAATAACTTGCCCTTTGGCACTTGCGTCTCTAAACCTTGTATCTATCCCAATGACAGTAGAAAACATTCTATCTCCGAGCTTTTGGGTTAAAAGCTCAATCACTCTATGACAGGCTCTCGCCCTTCTGTCAAACATAGTGGGCAATGCCCTATAAACAATCGGATTAGGCAACACTTTATTTAAAATTCGTAAAGTATCAAACAAAAGTTTTAATCCATGTAAGGCCAAAAAGTCTGTTTGAATAGGAATAATTACCAAATCAGAAGCAACAAGAGCGTTAACCAACAAAATACCGACATGAGGCGGACAGTCAAGCAAAATAAAGTCATATTCTTTACTAACATGATTTAATGCGTTTTGTAAAATCCCCCCTTTTCCCTTGCGAGATCTTAAGTCAACCTCAAGCTCGGCAAGGCGAATATTTGCCGGAACAATATCAAAGCCGTAATAATGATGTTGTCTTATATTTTCCCAGAGATAGTCCAGGTCGTGAGCTTCGTCTGCAAAAATATCATTTACACTAAAAGATGATTCATCAGGATAAAAACGCAAATGCACCGATGCACAAGCATGTGGGTCAAGGTCAACAACCAACACACGATAACCGTTTTTTGCTAGTGCAGCCGACAAAGTTATGGTGGTAGTTGTTTTACCAACTCCGCCTTTTTGATTTGCTATTGCTATGATCTTTGCCACTATTTTGAGCCTCCTGTATTTATACTGATAAATACGCAATTTTCTCAATAATTTATTGCAAATTTCATGCCAAAAACCAGAGTAAGTCTAGAGTTTTTTGTTATTATCATTAGCCGTTTATTCCTGCTTACGATAAACTATTGCCCCGGGGTGATGTTCCGGCTTAAAAGCTTTACTCAAGTTATGTAAAGATTCAGAATGTCCTATCAATAAACAGCCACCCGGCAAAAGATTATCATAAAATGATTCTATTACCTGTCTTTTCATTTCTTCATCAAAGTAAATAATAACATTCCTACAAAACACAATATGAGAACGCTCAACTCTTTTAAGCATCATTTTATCGCTTAAATTAATTGATCCAAAGCTGACAAGTTGTTTCAATTTTGGATTAATATGATACATATTGTCTACTTGAGTAAAATATTTTGCAATAATTTCTTTAGGAGTAGTACGCATCGCATAATCACTGTAAATACCTTTGCGAGCTGAGGCTAAAACCGCTTCCGACAAATCATTGGCAGTTATTTTGATATCCCACAAAGCAATTTCGCTTTTTAAAACTTCGTGTAAAATAATGGCAAGAGTATAAGGTTCTTCACCGGTAGAACAACCGGCAGACCAAATACGCAATTTTTTTTGTCCCGTACTCTTAATTTTATCAATAGTTGATTTTAAAACTTTTTCTTGAAAAACAGAAAGTTGAGGCGGGTTTCTGAAAAAACTTGTTTCATTGGTTGTAATAACCTCAAAAAGTTTGGTCAATTCGGACTTACGTTGGGCATCAAAACGCAAATAATAAGAATATTCGCTAAAACTTTTTAAGTTCAGCTCATTAATTCGATTAGTCAAACGATTTTCGATTAAATACTTACGATTTTCAGCAATAAAAATACCGCATTGTGCATATATAAAGTCTCGAAGTTGTTTAAACTCTTCATCTGTAACTTTTATTTCTTTTTTAACCCCAAGACTTTTTGAAAACAATGAAGACATTCTTACTTCCTCCCCATGCCACGCATATAATCAACAGCAGACTCAGCTGCTTGCTGTATATCGTTGTCGTCATGTGCCACAAGATTCAATATGGCAGAAAAAGCTTCTTGTCCACCAATTTTAGATAGTGCGTCTATGCTTTTAATTACAATCAACTGATTATCGCTTTGTAAAAGTTCAATTAATCTTGGAAGAGCCTGTTCATATTTTTGACGCCCAAGAGCTTCAATCGCTCTTGCTACAATCCAGATGTCAACATCGTCCAGAGCTTGCATTAACAATGCCAACGAAGGTTTATCGGCACAAGTTCCAAGATACTCCAAAACAGCCAAACGAACATCTTTGTCCTCATCAGACAAACAAGAAACGATAAGCTCTCGGCGAGGCTCAGAAACCGGGGAAATCCGAGACATTCCTTCAATGGCAATACGGCGTATTCCGGAATCTTGATCAGCCAAGGCTTCTTTTAATACATCTAAATTGTCGTCATTATTTTGACTGGCAAGGGCATAAATTCCCATCAAGCGATTAAACGGAATATCACTAATAGCCATTTCTCTAAAATGTTTTGTCATCTCAGGCGAGTTTAAGGCAATACAACTTTCCAGAGCGGTTTCTTTAACATCATCGTAAGGGTGTTCGAGAAATTCAAACATTTTTTTACCGGCTTGTTCATAAGTCGCATGAGAACCAAGATAACGTAAAGCGCTTTTTAAAATATTGCCGTCTTTATGCTTATGTAAAACATCTACAAAAAATTCAACGCCTTGTCCGTCTCCATACGTTGATAAATATTCGATATAAGCTCTTTGGTTATCTCTTGTTGCCACCCAAAAATTATTTTTTAACAATTCAACACATAAGTCAGGATTCATAACAGGCATCGCCGTAACAACAACGGTTTTTGCCGCTTCGTCTCCTTGTTCTATCGTTTTGACAATTTCTTGATTAAACCCGATAGTTCCAATCGCTTTTATGGCAAGGTCAATAAGTTCCGGAGATTTATCCGGGTTAGTTCGCATAACATAATCGATTATTTTTTTTGTACTCTCTTCTCCGCCTAAAGCACCAAGCCCGATAATTGCAACCTCAATAAGGTCATCATCATCACCATCGGTCGCATCAAGAGATTCATGCAAGATACTTTTAAGCGTTTCGCGATCTTTTTCACTCATTAAAGGCAAAGATGAATGCCCTAAAAGCTTAACAATTGCCTTAGCGTAATGCACCTGCAAAACTTTTGGAGCTTTATATAAATTTTTTATTAAAATAGGAATAACTTTGATGTTGCCTATTTCTCCGAGTGCGTTAATCAGCATTGAAGCCACAAGAGGAGTACAAGTAGACAAAATATTTAACATCGGATTTAAACTTGACTCTGCTTTAATCTTTGTCAAGGCTTCAATCACGGCAAATTGTACCCATTCTTCGTCTTGCAAAGCTTGAGTCAGGCTATCTGCTGCCTGAGGAAAACCAAGCTCTCCTAGGCTGACGGCCGCCTGATACCTCACGTTAACTTCAGGATCTTTAAGTAAAGCGGAAGATAAAGGGTTAACGGCATACAAGCTTCCCGAACTTCCCAAAATATCAGAAATAAAAATTCTAATATCGGCATCATCGTCATAAAGCAGGCGAACCAAAGAATTAATATCCTGCTTTCCTATATTTCGTAATAATTCCATTGCAGAGTTGCGAACAGAAACATTTTCCGAACGCAATAAGGGAGCTAACGCAGTAATGGTGGTTGCACCGCCGATTTTATTCAAGGCTCTTTCGCCGGCTTCAATAATACCGGGCTTACCACTTTCCAAAAGCTTTACCAAAAGAGGAACAGCGGAAACAATTTTATTTTCTCCGGCAAAAAAAGCTCCGGCACGAATTACATCTTCATCGGAACTATTTAAAAGCTCGTTTACTTCCTGTGGATTTTGCATGGTTTTTATCCTTGTAAACTGTAGTCGCATGTGCAAACGTTAAAAAAATTAGATTACATTATTAAAAATAACATGAAAAGGGATAAATGGGAAGATATAAATATACATTATTGGTAAATATTGTTTAATATCGCAACAGACATATTCTCAATATCAACAACTTCATCGGCAAGATTAGCGTCGACTACCGCTTTAGGCATTCCGTATACAACGCAACTAGCTTCGTTTTGGGCTAAGACTCGCCCACCTTTTTGTTTTAATATTTTCATACCTTCCATACCATCACTGCCCATTCCGGTTAAAATAACACCAAGAGCCCTGCGTCCCAGAAGGCTGACCGATTCCATCAATACGTTGGCAGAAGGTTTATAGAGTGCGTCTTTAGGCTCTTCTCTAACTGAAAGCGTTAAAGATCCCATACGCCCTTCCAAGCTTAAATGCTTTCCTCCGGGAGAGACGTAAGCCCAACCCGGACGTGGTCGTTCTCCGTGTTCTGCTTCTTTAACCTGTATTTTACAGATGTTATTAAGCCTTGCGGCAAAAGGCCCTGTGAAAGATGCCGGCATATGTTGTGCTATTAAAATAGGAGCGGGAAAATCTGCTTCAAACCCCGATAAAATTTTTTGAACAGCCGGAGGCCCACCAGTAGATACGCCGATAGCAACAACATCTTTGGTCGGCCTGCTTGTGTTTCTTGTAACCGAAGCTAAACTTGAAACGTGAGTAGGTTGATAAGAAGAACCTGTTCCGGAAAGCAAAGTAGAACGAGAAGGGTTGTTGTTTAAAAGTGTTTTATTTTTTAAGTTACGCTGCATAATCGCCTTACGATGAGCCACAGCCTTAACTTTTTCTATCAAATCAGATTCGATATTAAAAACGTTAAGCCCCCCACTTTTTGAGAGTTTCGGAATAAAATCCAAAGCTCCGAGCTCCAAGGCTTTAAGCGTTGTCTCGGCTCCTTCACTGGTTAAAGAGCTAACCATTAATACGGGTAAAGGGTTAGTCGGCATAATACGTTCTAAAACCTCAAGCCCGTTAAGCTTTGGCATATCAACGTCAAGCGTCATTACATCAGGATTTAGCTCTTTACAAAGCGCCACGGCTTCTTCACCATTTTTGGCATTACCAATTACTTTAAGTAAAGGGTCTTTTTCTAAAATAGTGGTAAGTATTTTACGAATAAACACAGAATCATCGGCTATCAAAATTTTAATCACAACAAACCCCAGAACTTCAATCAGTACAAAAAAATATAACTACAAATTGTTGTCAGCAAATAATAACCATATATCAAAACATTTTTTTTTCAAATAAACCATCAACACTTTGAATTGTTTTATAACTTAGCATAACTTATTTAAAATTACCAGAATTAACATTTAAAGGCAAAAATAGACTCAAGATGAAAAAGATACCTAGCACTAAAAAACTAATCTGAAAGTTGGAATAGTGAGCAATTTGCCCTAAAAGCGACGGAATAATTCCCGCACCCAAAATAGAGGCAACAGGAGCAACCAACGCCAAAACCACCGTTTGGTATTTTGCATTAAAATATAATCCAAAATAACCAAAAACAGAAGGAAACATGCAGGCAATAATAATCGGTTGAAAAATAATGCCCGTTAAAGCCAAAACCCAGTTATCACAATACATAGCAAACAAAGACAAGGCTTGTAAAAACAGGGAATATCTTAAAACCCAAATACTGCCAAAACGAAACGCCAACCAACCACCAAGCAAAACAGCCAAAGGAGTAACAAGGCGACTAAGAGATAAAATTTGATTCGTTGTCTCCTGATCTAACGCCCTTTCTATACTTAAATGTAAAGGTAAAACACTAAAAACAGCAAACTCACCGCTTACGCCCAAGGCAAACAGCCAAAGAAAAATCCAAAGACCCTTTTCTTTTAATAAACGCCCAACACCACTCATTCCTGTACGTGGAATAGTATTTTCCAAGGCTCGTCCCCAAATAAAAAAGACCAGCGAAGAAAACATCGCCAAAATCCCCATGGCTGCCAAAGCTCGTTGCCACTCAAAAAAAATTAAAGTTCCGCTTATAATTAAAGGAGTAACAATAAAACTTAACGGTGGTGCCAACTCATGAACGGAAATAGAACGCTCCCAATATTGAGTCGGGCTTAAATAGCTGATACTCGCCATTCCGGCGGTAAAATACAACCCTGCCATAAAGCCCATGCAAGCAAAAAGTAGCTTCATCAAGAATAAGTTTTTTATAAAAGAAAGAACAAACAAAAAAAATCCCGCCCCAAAAGTAGATAAAACAATTTGTTTTTTAGGCGAAAGATAAGCCAATACAAAGCTTGATAAAAAAATACCAAGACTTAGTCCAATAGTTTGCAAAAGGGTAATATTCGTTGCCTCAACGTGATCAATATGAAAATCTGCTTCTATAAAAACCAGTAAAGGACCAATCAACGCACGACAAGAATAGTTTATAAAAAACATATATGCCAAAAACAAAATCCAAGGCACAACCGTGGAAAAACTTAGTTGGTTTTTATTCAATAAATAATTATTATTTTCGTTCACTTTTTCGCTCATCACCTAAAACCACAACCCATAAATTTATTAATATTAGACTATTACACAATAGTCTCTCTGAGGCTTCCGTTAAAAAAAACACTCCCAAACCATGAATGGGGGTGAACCCCTCGAAATAAAGAAAAATTTAATTTCCCTGTTAAAAATTTACCTGTTAAATTAGTGGCTTTTGCACATTAAGATATTTTATACTGTGTGCATACAGAGCATAAAACGATAAAAAAAACACGTAAAACGAGGTTTTACAATGGTTTTAATATGTTCAAAAATAAATGGGCTTACCTTTAAGACAGCCCATTTTCAACTTTCTCTGTGTATATAATATATCAAATATAAAATAAGACAATTATTTTAATACAATGCCTGTAACTTAAAACAGTAACTTAAAACAGTAACTTAAAACGGCAACTTAAACCCGGCCGGTAAGTTAAAACCACCCGGCAACTTAATTCCGTTTGTGATTTTAGCCATTTCCTCTTCGGATCTCTTTTTTGCATTGCGTAACGCATCATTCACTGCCGCTTGCACCATATCTTCAAGCATACTTTTTTCGTTTGGGTCTATTAATACGGGGTCTATGTTAATACTGACAAGCTCTTGCCCTGCCGTACAAACAACTTTGACCATTCCGCCCCCACTGCTCCCATCAACAAGTATATTCGCTAACTCTGCCTGCACTTTTTGTATATTGGCTTGCATTTCTTGAGCCTGTTTCAATAAATCTCCCATACCAAACATTATAAAATCCTCCACATCTATTTTAATTAATTATACTTCTAAAATAAAAAACTTATCGATAACTATGCGTTACTTTTTAACGCCTGTTTTTTAGATTGCCCCAATCAACAAAATAAGCACCAAAACTGTCTTGCAAAGTTTTAACGTCAGGGTGTTTTTCAAAAAGAGTTTTAATTTCGCCTGACAACAATTCACTACTTGCCAAAAGTTTAATTTCAAAGTCAACAGGTTCATTGGCATCAATAAAGTCTTGCAAAAATTTCGACAAGACAGGGCGAAACTCAGGATCACTTAAAAACTCAAAACTCACTTGCGACTCTGTTTCCAATCTAAGTTGCCAAATCTTGCCATCTTTTGCAAAAGCCCCGATACAACTTTCAAAACAATTAATGGTAAAAGGGCTCAAAGCAGGGTTGTCTTTACATAGCCCCAAAAAATTAAGCCAAGTTATATGATCTTGTGAATATTGAATAAAGTCACAAGGCGCGTCAAAATAATCTTCGTTATAATCTTCGTTGCAAGCTTCGTTACAAGCTTCATTTGTCGTGCTTGCTAAAACAATATCACCATTAGGACTCTCAAAAACAAGCTCTTCTATTATAAACTCAGCATCACACTCCGCAAGCTCAGGCTCGCTGTTTAGGTTTTCTGCTGAGTTTAGGGCTTTTTTGCGTTGTTATCCCCCACGCTAACTTGATACGTTGAAATATTTGCTTTTTCAAGCGGTAACAAACGCTTTAACAAACCAAGGTTTAACAATAAATGTTCCAATCCCAAGGCGGGTTCCAAGCTGTTTAAAATTCTGCGTTGAGAATCTAAGACCATCTGCCAAGCCGCATGAATATGTGCTTCCGAAAAGTTATCGGCAATTTTTACCCACAGCTCGCCCTCTTCTTTACTTAACCCCAACAAGTCAAAAGCGGCCGGCCCTGATTGTTTTAAGATAAATAACCTACGCCAAATAGTTGTAAATTCTCTCAAAAAAAAGCCCAAATCAAGTCCTTGATCCAAAAGTTCGCCGACTATACTCACAATTCCCAAACAGTCTTGGCTTGCGACAGCATTTAAAAGCTTTATAAAAATTTCACGCCCGGCAAGTCCAAGTACGGAACGCACACCTTTTTCGCTTAAACGAGTATCACCCAAAGCCAAAACTTGACCAAGCAAAGACATAGAATCTCTAACGCTTCCCGCCCCTCGCTCTGCGATTAAAGAAAGAGCGGAAGGTTCAAATTCAACCCCTTCTTTATTTAAAATATTGCTTAAATGCAATTCAAGCTCATTTTTTGGCAAGGCCTTAAAAACATAATGTTGACAGCGACTTATGATGGTCGGGGGAAATTTATGTGGCTCTGTTGTTGCCATAATAAAAGTTACTTTTGCCGGTGGCTCTTCCAAGGTTTTTAATAAGGCGTTAAAGGCAGAGCGTGAAAGCATATGGGCTTCATCAATGATAAATATTTTATAACGCCCTTCCATGGGGGCATAACCCACATTTTCCTTAAGCTTTCGCATATCGTCAACACCGGTGTTTGAAGCACCGTCTATTTCCAAAACATCAACGGCAATACCGCTTGTAATTTTTCGACACTGATCACAAACATTACAAGGCTCGGCGGTTGGAGCTTTTTGACAGTTTAACGCCTTGGCAAAAATACGTGCGACCGTTGTTTTTCCGACCCCTCGAGTTCCGCTAAAAATATAAGCCGGAGCCACCTTATCCTCCAAAGAGGCACGAGATAAAATTGATGCGATCATAGCTTGACCGGCAAGTTCCGAAAACGTTTGAGGACGATATTTTGCAGTGAGTGCTGAATGAATCATAATATTTTTAATGAAAATTGGTTTAAGTTAAAATAAAATAATATTGCCAAACGGCTAAGATATTAATAACGTTACTCTAAATTTAATCTGTGATAAAGTAAACACACAAGATTAAATTTAATATTTTTGGTCTAATAAAAATATTAATTATTAAAACCCCAAAGAATTTTCTTGGCCTTTTTGTTCTGACAAAACACCCTTGTTTAAAGTGGCGGTTTTCTCTTGCCTTGTTTGTTTTTTAGAAAAATCAATAAGAATCATACCCGCAAAAGCTTTGCCTTTATAAAGCTCTATCCTATATAAATTTGCAGCGTTATCAACGGAGTAGCTCTCAATAAAGTCTTTCTTTGTCAAAACAACACCAGACTCACACCCATTACGTTTAGGGTCGCCTTTTTGAGCCCCGATCGCATTAACTCTTATGCCTTTAATTTCAGAAACGCTAAACGTTGACCCGACTTTTAAAACCTCTCCGAACTTTACCTTTTTTTTCATATCATCAACAACAATTTCGACTTCGTTAAGGCTATTGTCAAAATCCATAAACACCGGCTTAACCTGAGTTAAAAAACGATTTCCGTAAAGAATTTGATAGCTATTGTTTTTTTGAATAACCGTCATAATCGGCTTACTGGGTTTTAAATCTGAGTCGGTTCTTTTTTTCATAGGTAACATGGTAATCAATTGACGTGCATTTTCCAGGGGCAAAACAATCCTGTTTTCTTCCGCAGAAAGTTTTACGTCTCTATTTAAGGCAGCAAGAATGCCTTTTGGAGTTAAAGAAAAATCACGTTTAAACTCTACGTTATACTGTTTTAAAAATGCCTCAATCATTAATAAATGATAATAAGCACGGTATTCTGTTGAAAATTCTTTGCTTGCTTCTAGACCAAAAGCCGGTTTCCCTTTTAAATAAGCATAATAACTAAGGGTTTTTTCCATCTCTTTATTTCCGGCGGGGGTTCGAGTATTATGTAAATAAAGGCGGTGTTCGGGTTTAACCAAACGTTTATTTACCTCAGACAAGACCTCGCTCCCAAGTTTTTCAAGGTCAACTTTATGAGAACTGTCTTTCATAATTGTATTATCAATAATTAAAGATTGCCCCCAACGTTTTGGACTATGCAAATCATCTTCGTGTTGAGGACGATAAAAACCGCTTCCATCGTGTAAATTTAACACCAAAGAAACTTCGGGCTGTTCTATCAATACTTTAATATGTTGAATTATTTCTTTATCAGGGTCATCTTTAGAAATATACGCAAATTTACGATTCATATCTCCAAGAGTACCGCGGTTTCTTGTAACCATACTGTTAAAATTCAAACTTGGAACAACCCAAACTTCACCTTTAGTAATTGTATAATTAGTAACAAGCAAAGATGCCGCCGAAAATCCGCCGGGTTCATCTCCTTGAATTCCACCAACGATTAAAACTGTTGGTGTGCTTTTTAAATCAGCTATATCGTTAGTTTGCTTGCTTTTAAGCCTATGAAAAGTAACACCCTCTTTGGGCCATAAAATCGGTGGCCAAATAACATCGGGCAACTCGGCTATAGTTGTTGGCTTTGTAACATTTTTTTTCGATTTAATCGCAGCCTTTTGGGGAACAGGTGTTGCTTTTTGTCCAAGCCCATATGCGGGGTGAAAAAGAATAAAAGAACAGCTTAATATAGCCAAAATACACAGCATCGGACATTTATATTTTAATAAAGAAAAATTATACACAAAAACCTCTGTTGGTTTAAAACAAACAACCACATTCAAAATTTTTTCAACTTTAACGATATTACTTTTATTAACGTATTTTTTATGAGTTGAACATAATATTCTTGCTCTTAATAAAAAAAAACACTATCATATTTTTATCTTTATTCTAGAGAATAAAATTCCGCTTTAACTTTCCTGTTAAAACCCCATCTTTCCTCTTTCTGTATTTTATATTACACACAAACCGACAACAACGCAACAAACTACCCTATCTTTATTCCATTCTGCAACAATTATAATAGGAGCAAAATATGAACGGAAAAAAAAATAATAAAGCCTATCTGATTGCCTTGGTTTTTTTCTTATGCGGTGCTGGCTATTTAATATTTTCAGGCTTTTCGGAAAATTCAATTTATTTTCTAAATGTCTCCGAAGCTCTGGCTATGCCAACAGAAGAACGTAAAGCCGCCCGTCTTTTCGGAACGGTTGGTGAAGAAAATTTACAGATTCCTTCTCCGGGAAGCAAAAACGCTCTCATCTTTAAATTACAAGACAAAGATATGAACAATCAAAACATTATTGTTCAATATAAAGGAACTATTCCGGATACTTTTAAAGCAGGCGTCGAAGTTATCGTAGAAGGAAGTTTTGATCAGAGCGGCTCAAATTTTGTGGCCAAAACACTAATGACCAAGTGTCCTTCAAAATATGAAAAAGAAAATCGAGAAACCGGAAAACAAAAAGTTTAAACCGAAAATAATTATTAAAAACAGCTGGTTAAAACTCATCTTTTTATTCTGCTTATTAAACTTATCACGATATTCACATCTTAAATTCCATTCTGTATTTTTAAGGAGCATTCATGCAAACCGTTGCCTATCTTATCCTCACGGGAGCCTTTTTATTTGCTTTATTTTTTTCCGCTATGGCAACATGGCACGTTATCAATAAAGAAAAGTATCCTTCGCCCAATAAAGGCGGAGATTCTGACTTTAACTTAATATCAAGCTTAGGTTGGACAGAAAAAAGCCAATTGGCAATAACGGCTCTTTTGTCGGTTGCCTCTCTAATTTTGTTAAATGCCTTAGCAACAAGCGACTTTTCTTTTCATTACGTCTATTCTTATACAGACTTAAACCTACCTAAATTTTATAAACTTACTGCATTTTGGGCAGGGCAATCAGGTTCAATGTTGTTTTGGGCTTGGTCAGTCGCAATCTTCGGCGTTTTCTTTTTGTTTTCAAAATCTTATACCCATTTGACTCCAACAACAAAAATGATTTTTTGGGCTTTGTTTCTTTCTATTATGGGATTTTTCCTTTTAATTTTAACAGGTTGGTCTAACCCCTTTATTACCTTTATTACAGAACAAAGCGACGGTAAAGGGCTAAACCCATTATTACAACACCCCGGAATGATCTTCCACCCGCCTTTATTGTTTTTAGGTTACGGCGGATTTGTTATTCCCGGCTGTTTGGCGTTAGCTCAATTTTTATCAGGCAAACGACAAGAAGAAGGTTCTTGGATAGAACTTTCAAGACCGTTTATTTTAATTGCTTGGCTTTTATTGACCGCCGGAATAGTGCTTGGTGCTTGGTGGGCATATATGGAACTTGGTTGGGGCGGATATTGGGCTTGGGACCCTGTTGAAAACGCTTCTTTAATTCCTTGGCTGATTGCAACCGCCTTTATACATACCTCAATTATTGAAACACGTCGTAATAAATTGCACAGAACCAACGCGTTCTTAATTAGTTTAACTACTATTTCGGCTTTTTTTGCTACTTATCTTGTACGCAGCGGTATAGTCGAATCTGTTCATGCCTTTGGTGATGGCGGAGTCGGAACGCCTCTTTTAAGCTTTATTCTAATAAGCACATTCTTTGCTAGTGGTGTGGCATTTTTTTCAAACACCAATCAAGCCCAAGATAGTGAGCTGGCACAACCGTTTAGCAAAGAAGGTTTATTGCTTCTCACAACCTCTATTCTGCTCCTGCTTTCCCTTGTCATAACGCTCGCTACTCTATGGCCTGTATTATCAGAAGTATTTAGCGGAAAAAGTATGGGCTTGGACGCATCTTTTTACAACAAAGTCTGTCTTCCTTTTTTCAGCTTATTGGCTTTATTGCTTGTTTTTTGTCCGTGGATCAAGTGGAAAGGCGGAATACGCAATAATATAATCGCTATTTTATTGCTACTTACAATTACGGGAACTGCCGTTACTGTTTATATGTTTGGTTATAAACTTCCTTCAGGTTCGCTTTTACCCCATATAAGCGTTGGATTCGCCGTTGCAATAATGCTCAACTTTATCTTTTTATATATCAAAGATAAAAACATGAGTTCTGATTTCGGTACTCTTGCCGCACACGGAATACACTTCGGTCTGGCTTTAATTGTCTTGGGAATAGCCATGTCAGGGCCATTCAAAGAAGAAAATCAAGATGTTGTTTTAAACATTAACGAAAGTTTTACACTAGGCGGTTATAGCTTTACCTTAAAAGAGTTAAACGTTGCTGATGCAAAAACTTATTCTTATCTTGAAGCGGTTTTGGCAATCAGCAAAGACGGTAAAGAATTAGGTATAATGAGACCGGAACAACGCCGTTATCATAATTTCGGCAATCAAACCTTTTTGGAATCAGATACCCTTGACCATATCGGACAAGAATTATACGCTTCTGTTTTCGGAGTAGACGAACAAAACAGAGCCGTTTTAAACATCAGCCTTCACCCTATGGTTAACCTAATTTGGATAGGCGGAGTAATCATGTCTATATTCCCTATTTTAGGCATATTCAGAAGAAAAAAAGTATTGGGCAAAAAAGCTGACTGGTCTATAGATAATTCCAACACAGATTCGGAGTAAGTTCTCATGTCAGAACTGTTAAAAACAACACAGTTAGCTAAGTTTTATGGACAAAGGTTAATTTTTAAAGAAGTTAACTTTATCATCAAAACAGGAACAATCACTCTGTTGATCGGCAATAACGGTTCGGGAAAATCAACGTTAATGAAAATACTGGCAGGGTTAACGCCTGCCAGTATCGGAAAAGTCGAAAACAAAGTATCTCCCTTAAAACTGGCTTATCTTGGACATCAAACCTTTATATATCCACAATTAACAGCTTTGGAAAACTTGATGTTTTGGGCTAAGTTATATAACCAATATCAAGACGAACCAAGTTCAAAAAAAGAACTGACAAAACAAATTGAAAGCGTGCTTGATAAAGTATCTTTGCGTGCTTTTGCCGAAGAAAAAGCCGGAACTTTTTCAAGAGGAATGGCACAACGCCTAAATTTAGCTCGTGTTTTTTTACAAAAACCAAAACTTATTTTATTGGACGAACCCTCAACAGGACTAGATTTAAACTCCATCAATATGTTGCAACAAGCAGTTTTGGAAGCAAAACAAAATAATACGGCAATCGTTTGGATTAGTCATAATATAAATGAAGACATAAAAATTGCCGATTCTGTAATCATGCTCGGAAAAGCCAAAATGCTCTACTCGGGAAATGCAGAAAACTTTGACTGTAATTTAATGACGGAACAAGGTTAACTTATGCTCAAATCAGGACTTTTAATCGCTTCTAAAGATTTGAAACTAAGCCTGTTCTCTGGTTCAAGCTTATTTCAACCCTTAGTTTTGGGTTTAATTTTAATATTTATTTTTAGCCTTTCTCGTGAAACCGGCGACTTAACACCACCCTTGGCCGCCTCAACTATTTTTTGGCTGGCCTCAGTTTTTTGTCAGGTTTTAATTTTCAGCAACTTATATTCAATCGAAGAACAAAACGGAGCAAGACTCGGGCTTGTTCTATCGCCGATACCAGCTCAAAGCGTTTGGCTTGGTAAGGCGTTTTGTGGTTTAATTTTATTATTGTTGTCTCAACTCGTTTTTTTACCGGCTTGCATTGTATTTTTAGGGCAAAACATTAACGTTAACGCATGGCAAAGTTTACTCGGGCTTTTCTTAACCGATATAGGAATAATCTCGCTCGGCTCTCTGTTGGGTATTTTAGCCCAAGGACAAAGCGGGCGTGAATCTTTACTCTCTATTTTGTTATTCCCTTTACTTATTCCGATTTTATTGGCAGGAATAAAAAACGGAACTGTATTATTTGGGGCTGAAGACACGCTCGATCTAACAAATTGGCTCAGTATTATTCTTGCCTTTGACGGAGTTTTTATTGCCCTCGGCTTAGTTTTGTTCCCATTTTTGTTACACGGAGATGATTAATGCACACTATACAAACACCCATAAATTCAAAAATCGACAAATTTATCCCTTTATTGGCGGTTTTGGGCGGTCTTGGTTTTTCATTATGCCAATGGTTGATTTTTATATATGCCCCCGTTGAAACTCAAATGGGGATTACTCAAAAGATTTTTTACTTCCACCTGCCTTTTGCTTGGTGGTCGTTTATAAGTTTTTTTGTGGCTTTTGTTTCGGGTATTTTATATTTATATTCCAAAAATTTCTTTTGGGATAATCTTGGCGTTGCTGCCGTTGAAGTCGGCGTCGTTTTTTGCTCCCTCGCTTTAATAACGGGTTCAATTTGGGCAAGGCATTCTTGGAACACTTGGTGGACCTGGGACCCTCGGTTAACAACAAGCCTTGTTCTTTGGTTTATTTATGTGGGCTATTTAATCATCAGAGGGCTTGAAATGTCTAAAGCTCGCTTAGCCACTATCTCAGCCGTTTTAAGCATTATCGCCTTTCTTGACGTCCCTTTGGTCTTTTTTTCAGCAAGGCTCTGGAGAACCGTCCACCCGGCTGTATTCGGAAACCAAAACGGCGGACTCGAACCGGAAATGAAGCTTACGGTTTTTATCTGTTTATTTGCATTTATGTTTTTCTGGCTCGCTTTGGTTTTAATACGCCAACGCCAAAAAACTCTTGAAACCTACTTAAATGATAAAGCCGTACAAATAAATTTAGACAATATTTAATCTATTTTACGCTATAATTTTTAACATTAAATCACAGATAAAGAGGTTAATATGGACACAATCAACTGGCTTATGTTTGCAAATATCGCTATCTGGGCAGGGCTTGGTGTATACTTAATGTTTATAGCCTTTAAACACCAACAATTAGTAAAACGCATTTCCCGCCTTGAGCTTTTAAACCCTTCTCAAAATGACAAACCTTAAGGATTAAACCATGTCTCAAACTTCTCAAAACAACCCAATCTCAAACTCAAAAAGAAATTTTTACCTCTCTCTTTTACTCGTAAGTCTCTTATTTATGTTTTGCGGTGCGGCTTATTTTCAAAACACCCACCCGGGACATCTTACAATCATAGACACAGAAGAAAAAAACAACAAAGCAAATCCCAACCTAAGTGAAATGCAACACATTCAAGAGCTTATGAGTGCATTGGAAAAAGATCCAAGCAATCAAGCCATATTAATTGATCTTGCCGAACATTTACTGCAAGCCAATCAACTCGAAGATGCAGAGCTGCTTTTATTAAATGCAAGTTCACAAAATAAAAACAGTCCTGATATCTGGCGACTATTAGGCATGACACAATACAGTTTGAAAAAATATAACAAAGCCGCCGAAAGTTTTGAAGAGCTTATTAAAATAGAAAAAAAAGCCGAGCATTTATATAGTTTGGGCGTATTATATAAATATTTTTTGAATAATAACAAAAAGGGAGAAGCTATTTTTAACGAAGCCCTGAGTTTACCAAATATTTCAGAAGACGTTAAAGAAAAAATTAAAGAAGAATTAAAAACGCAAAGTCCTAACAATCAGTAAAAACTGAGTTAAATGTTATGTTTTTTTTGCTTGTTTTATAACGTGTTTTGACGTATTATTAACCAAGGTATTATGAGATAATATATTATAGAATAATTCTATATGTTTTTGATTTTAACATTTTACTCTATTCAGTCTATCTTGAATATATTAACCATTTATGGAGTTTTGTATGTCTAAGAAAATGAAAACTATGGACGGCAACACCGCCGCCGCATATATCGCATATGCACTAAGTGATACAGCCGCTATCTACCCTATTACTCCTTCTTCCGTAATGGGTGAAGTTGCTGACGAATGGGCCTCAAAAGGTAAAAAGAATATTTTTGATCAAGTAGTTCAAATACGCCAGCTTCAATCAGAAGCCGGTGCTGCCGGAGCGACTCACGGGTCTTTGGCTGCCGGAGCTTTAACCACTACGTTTACAGCATCTCAAGGCTTGCTCTTGATGGTGCCTAATATGTATAAAATTGCCGGCGAACTCTTACCGAGCGTATTCCACGTTTCTGCAAGAGCTTTGGCCGCTCAAGCCCTCTCTATTTTTGGCGATCATCAAGACGTTATGGCGGCTCGCCAAACCGGTTTTGCTTTCCTTGCTTCTTCTTCTGTTCAAGAAGTTATGGACTTAGCCTTGGTCTCTCATATGGCAACTTTAGAGACTTCCGTACCTTTCTGTCATTTCTTTGATGGATTCCGTACTTCTCACGAAGTTTCAAAAATCGAAGAAATCAGCTATGATGAAATTAAATCTTTGATAAATCACGATAAAATCGCTGAGTTCCGCCAAAACGGAATGCGTCCTGAAAACCCACAAGTACGTGGAACAGCTCAAAACCCTGATGTTTATTTCCAATCTCGTGAAGCTGCTAATAGTTTTTATGAGGCCGTACCTAATATCGTTCAAGCTTGTATGGATAAAGTAGCCAAAGTAACGGGAAGAAAACACCACCTCTTTGATTATGTCGGACACCCAAAAGCAAAATACGTTGTTGTTTGTATGGGTTCTGCCTGTGAAACATTGGAAGAAGTAGTAAATTATCTCGTTGCCAAGGGCCAAAAAGTCGGCTTGGTAAAAGTTCGTTTATTCCGTCCTTTCAGCCCAAAAGCTTTATTGCGTGCAATTCCCGTAACAGCTCAAAACATCGCTGTTCTTGATCGTACAAAAGAACCCGGAGCATTAGGCGAACCTTTATATCTTGACATTTGTACCGCTTTTATGGAAGCAAAAATTCGTCCGAATATCGTTGGCGGTCGTTATGGTCTTGGCTCTAAAGACTTTACTCCGGCTATGGCAAAAGCAGTTTTTGACAACCTTCTCTCTATCGAACCTAAAAACCACTTTACTGTTGGTATAGAAGACGATGTTACCTATACATCTTTAGCGATCGAAGAAAACTTAAATACCGTACCTGCCGGAACCGTACAGTGTAAATTCTTTGGTCTTGGTGCTGACGGAACTGTTGGAGCTAACAAACAAGCTATTAAAATTATTGGTGATAACACAGATTTATACGCTCAAGGTTACTTTGCTTATGACTCTAAAAAGTCAGGCGGTTTTACCGTTTCTCACTTACGTTTCGGTAAAGATCCAATTCAATCAACTTACCTTGTAAACAGTGCCGATTACATTGCCTGTCATAAATCTGCTTATGTAAATCAATATGATATACTCGAAGGCATCAAAGAAGGCGGAGTTTTTGTTCTTAACTCTGAGTGGAACACTATTGCCGATATGGAAAAAGAATTGCCTGTAGCAATGAAGCGTACTATCGCCGCTAAAAAACTTAAATTCTACAACGTTGACGCCGTAAAAGTTGCCGGTGAAGTTGGTCTTGGCGGACGTATTAACATGATCATGCAAACAGCTTTCTTTAAACTTTCAAATGTATTGCCATTTGAACAAGCTGTTGCATTATTAAAAGAATCCATCAAAAAAACCTATGGCAACAAAGGCGACAAGATCGTTAACCAAAACATCGAAGCCGTTGATAAAGCCATTAACGCAATTCAAGAAGTTAAATATCCTGAAAGCTGGATAAACACTACCGAATCTGCTTGCTCAAGCTGTTTTGATACTTGCAACACCTGTGGTAGTGAAGGACTCAATGAATACGTTGAAAGTGTTGTTCGCCCAATTTTAGCTCAAAAAGGCGATACACTTCCTGTTTCTTCCTTCTCTCCTGATGGTGTTACTCCTTTAGGAACAGCCGCTTATGAAAAACGTGGCGTAGCAATTGATGTTCCTGAGTGGCAATCTGAAAACTGTATCCAATGTACACAGTGTTCTTATGTTTGTCCTCATGCGGCTATTCGTCCTATTCTTGCAACAGCTGACGAACTCGAAGGTGCTCCTGCAAGCTTTAAAACCATTGACGCTATCGGTAAAGAGCTTAAAGACCACAAACTTAAGTTCCGTATGCAAGTATACGCTCAAGACTGCCTTGGTTGTGGTTCTTGTGCCGAAGTTTGTCCGGCAAAACAAAAAGCTTTGGTTATGAAACCTATTGCTACTCAATTGGCTGATCAGGTTGCTAACCTGAAATTTGCAGATTGCAACGTAAGTCTTAAATCTGACCTCATGCCTCGTGATACCCTTAAAGGATCACAGCTTCAACAGCCTCTTCTCGAATTCTCCGGTGCTTGTGCCGGTTGTGGTGAAACCCCTTATGTAAAATTGATTACTCAACTGTTCGGCGAACGCATGATGATTGCTAACGCTACCGGTTGTAGTTCTATTTGGGGTGCTTCAGATCCAACAACTCCATACTGCACAAACCAAGACGGACACGGTCCTGCTTGGGGTAACTCTTTATTCGAAGACGCCGCCGAATATGGATATGGATTTAATATGGCTATTACTCAAGGGCGTAGCAAACTTGCTGACCTTGTTAAAGAAGCCAAAGAGCTTGATATTCCTGCTGAATTAAAAACAGCAATGAATAACTGGCTTACCAATATGGACGATGCCGAACTTTCTAAGCAATATGGCGAAGAAGTATTGGCACATTTAGGCTCTTCTTTAAACTACCCTATTATGCACCAAATTTGGCATATGTCTGATATGTTTACCAAAAAATCAATCTGGATCTTTGGTGGCGACGGTTGGGCTTATGACATCGGTTTTGGTGGCGTTGACCACGTTATCGCCTCAGGTCAAGATATTAATATCTTTGTTATGGATACCGAAGTTTATTCCAACACAGGTGGACAATCTTCAAAAGCGACTCCTCTCGGTGCTATCGCTAAGTTTGCCAACGCTGGTAAACGTATCGGTAAAAAAGACCTTGGTGCAATCGCCATGACTTACGGTTATGTTTACGTTGCCTCTATTTCTATGGGTGCAAATAAACAACAAGCCCTTAAAGCAATCAAAGAAGCCGAAGCCTACAAAGGTCCTTCTATTGTTATCGCCTACGCTCCTTGTATCAACCAAGGTATCCGTAAAGGCATGGGCAAGAGCATGGAAGAAGGCAAGTTAGCGGTAGAATCAGGCTATTGGCCTCTATATCGCTACAACCCTGAACTTGTTGCTGAGGGTAAAAATCCATTAACACTTGACAGTAAAGCCCCTGATGGAACACTCCAAAGCTTCTTATCAGGCGAAAACCGCTATGCACAACTTGAAAAAATGGAACCGGAAGTTTCTAAAACTCTGCGTGCTGAAATAGAAAAAGATTATATCCGCAGATATAACCATTTGAAACAACTTGCTGGTTTACCACCTGTTTCTGATAAAATAGAAGGTTAAATTTTTACTTTTCAGTATAATTTTTTAACTTTCAATTATTGACATATTGAAATCCGATAGTTGAAAAACAATTTTGACTATCGGATTTTTATAATACCCAATATAAAGGGTAGAGATAATTTATCTAACACACTAGAAAACTTCTTAAAAAGGATAATCATATGGCTTTAAATCCCTCTTTAATAAAAGAATTTGAAACAATTTTAGGAAAAGACAACGTCTTAACAAGCGAAGTCGATCGTCAATCATACTCTTATGATGCGGCAGTATTAGAACCGGTTGTTCCACAAGCCGTTTTACGCCCTACTAATTCGGAACAACTTGGAAAAACTATTAAACTTGCTTATGAAGAAGGTTTACCGATTACCGTTCGTGGTTCAGGCACAAACCTTTCAGGCGGAGTAATTCCCGAAAAAGAAGGCGGAGTTGTAATTTTAACCAACGCTCTAAATAAAATTCTTGAAATTAACCAAGAAGACTTATACGCCGTAGTTCAACCCGGAGTAGTTACTGCTCAATTTGCAGCCGAAGTAGCAAAAGTCGGCTTGTTCTACCCGCCTGATCCGGGTTCACAAAGCGTTTCTACCCTTGGTGGTAACGTTGCTATGAACGCCGGCGGTCTGCGTGGTTTAAAATATGGCGTAACCAAAGATTACGTTATGGGTATGGAAATATTTGATGTTGAAGGAAACTTGGTTAAAACAGGTTCTAAAACCGTCAAATGTGTAACAGGTTACAACATGGCGGGTTTAATGATCGCCAGCGAAGGAACTCTTGGAGTTTTTAACGAAATTATTCTTAAACTTGTTCCACCTCCAAAAGCCAGTAAAGCAATGATGGCTGTTTTTGACGATATTAACAAAGCCTCTGAAACTGTTGCCAACATTATCGCCGCTCATATTGTACCTTGTACTTTAGAGTTAATGGACGCTAATTCAATTAAATACGTTGAAGATTATACCAAAGCCGGTTTACCTGTTGATGCTGCTGCTATTTTATTGATTGAAGTAGACGGTGGTCATATCCAGTTAGTAGAAGACGACGCTAATGCCGTTGTTGAAATCTGTAAAAAAACCGGGGCAACTGACGTTAAAATAGCTCAAAATGCGGCTGAAAAAAATAAACTTTGGGAAGCACGTCGCAACGCATTACCTGCTTTAGCTCGTGCCAAGCCAACTACCGTTCTCGAAGATGCGACTGTTCCACGCTCTAAAATTCCTGCCGCTATTCGTGCCTTTAACGAAATTGCCAAAAAATACGACCTTGCAATCGGTACTTTTGGTCATGCCGGCGACGGAAATCTTCACCCAACAATACTTTGCGATCGTCGCAATAAAGAAGAGTTTGAAAGAGTTGAAAAAGCTGTTGACGAAATCTTTGATATTGCCCTTAAGCTTCAAGGAACTTTATCCGGTGAACACGGAATAGGAATCGCAAAAGCCAAGTGGATGGAAAAAGAAACAAACCGTGCGACTATCGAGTTTTCTAAGCGTTTACGCAAAGCTCTTGATCCTAAATATTTGCTTAACCCAAGCAAAAAGATTGTTTAGAAGGAGTCTTTGATGTCAAACCAGTCCACAGATAAACTAAAAAAATTAAGACAAATGCTTATGGAGCTTGACGATAACCTCGTAAGCTGTATGCGTTGTGGTATGTGTCAGGCGGTTTGTCCCGTTTATGGTGCTACCTTAAAAGAAGCAGATGTCGCAAGAGGTAAAGTCGCCCTCTTGGAAAACCTTGCCAACGAGATGATCTCTGACCCTGTAGGCGTTAACGAAAAACTAAACCGCTGTTTGTTATGCGGTTCTTGTGCGGCTAATTGTCCCTCAGGCGTAAAATTAATGGATATTTTCTTAAACGCAAGAGTTATCATTAAAGAATATTTAGGCTTGTCTTTATTGCAAAAAGCTATCTTCAGGGGAATGCTCTCAAACCCCGGTATTTTTAACTCTTTGCTCTCAATCGGCTCTAAGTTCCAAGGTTTGATGGTTAAAGATACGGGCGATATTCAAGGTGCTTCTTGTGCCGCCATGTTAGACCCGATTATCGGAAAACGCCACTTTGTTAAGCTTGCCGATAAGCCTTTTCACAGTATTGCCAAAAACCTTAATGTTCCCGGTCGTCCCGGAATGCCTAAGGTCTTTTTCTTCCCGGGTTGCGTTACTGATAAAATGCTTCCGCAAATTGGCGAAGCCTGTTTAAAAGTCTTTAATTATCATGGAGTTGGAGTATGCATGCCTGAAAAAATGGCGTGTTGCGGAATTCCGCCTTTAGCTTCCGGTGATATTCAAAGCTTTGAAAAACTCGTACGCCAAAACCTTGAAATCTTTGATAACAGCGAGTTTGATTATTTAATCACACCTTGTGCCACTTGTACCGCTACTTTTAAAGAAGTATGGACGACAATGGCAGATTATTTTAAACCCGCAGAACGTAAAAAAATTCAAGCTATCCATGACAAAGTTATGGATATTAATGAATTTTTAGTAAAAATATTAAATGTTAAGCCGGAATCAATGCCAAAAGGCGGAACAAAACTGACTTATCACGATTCTTGTCATATGAAAAAATCACTTGGCGTTAGTGCTGAACCACGCCAGATTTTAGGTATGAATGATAAATATGAATTCGTTGAAATGGCTGAAGCCGACCGCTGTTGTGGTTCAGGCGGAAGCTTTAACATCTATCATTATGATTTATCAAAACAAATTGGTCAACGTAAACGCAATAATATCATAAACTCAGGTGCTGATATTGTTACCGCCGGTTGTCCTGCTTGTATGATGCAAATGATTGACGTGCTTTCACAAAACAAAGACAAGGTAGGAGTCAAGCATACTATTGAAATTTATGCTGATTCTCTTAATTAATCACTTAGTTTAAAAATAAAAAGACTGTCTGAATAAACTTATTTATCAGGCAGTCTTTTTTTATAATTCCACTTTTTATTTAAACTGTTCACTTCCCCTAAAATAGAACCATTGCAAAACTGTTTTTTGCATACTTTGTCATTATACGTAATTAGAGTTGAGTGTCTTCCCGAGATAAACCAGATAAAAACTATTGTGTAACAGTCTCTATCTCTTTTTCATCTAAATACACAAGGTAAGCATTAAAACTATATCCTGTTTGATAAATTTTTTCCAACAAGCCTAAATAACGCCTAACTTGTTGAATATGTGCATCTTCTTTTCCGCCGGTTTTATATTCCACAACCGAAATACTCTTTCCGTCATCAACCAACAGGTCTACTCTGTGTAATTTTTGATTTTCGTCTAAAATGTTTTGTTCTGCTACGCCATATTTCAACCAATCTTTTAACTGTGGCTCTTTGATCAACCAAAGCAACAGGTTCACAAGCTCTTTAGAAATCTGCTCCACATCAGGCACAGGCAAGGGAAAACCGCTAAGCCCCAAACGCACGGCAGCCTCAGCATCATGCCGATCATCTCCCGTTAAAAATAAATGTTCCAAACAAGCATGAACTAACATTCCACGGCGTTTTGGCGTAAAATTAAATTCCTCAAGTTGGTTACGAAAGATCTTTAAACGTGGCAACCACTGCATCGGTTGGAAGCTCGCAATTTTATCGTGTTGTGCGTTTAAATCAAATATCTGTTCTTTAATCAACTGCAAATTCTGATTTGTATTATAATCTGCTCTTTTCGGTTTATCCGCCAAGTTATCAATAGGTTTATCCATAGAATTAAAACCCTTAAACAACTCAGTTTCACCAAACTTATCATAATGCCTATTATCAAAACCGGAAATAAAACTTAAGCTTTCGCCTCTTTTTAATTCTAACTTATTCAATTCAAGAATCTTTTCAATACCCCTGATTGTCGGAGAAGAAGAAAGCTTTTCTTCCGCTGTATCAGCCATTGTGTTTTGTTCCGTTGATTTTTTTACACTACGATTAATGAATAAATGGGCTTCTTCTGCGGCTCTTGTCCAAGCCACATAAAGCAAATTTAAGGTTTCGGAAACACTTTTCACTTTTTCTTTAAACCACAACTCACCAATCTCTTTTTTACAAGGCAGTAAAAACTCTTGCCCATCAACAACACCCTCAACCAGCTTTACATCTTTATTGCTTGAACTGTCTGAATCATGATAAGGCACTATTAAAACAGGAAATTCCAAACCCTTTGAGTTATGAATTGTTAAAATACGAATAGCACTCAAATCTTCCGGTGCCGGTAGATGTATTTTTTCACAAACCTCATTCCAATATCCCAAAAACTCACAAATAGAGCTAAATCCCTGTTCTGCTCCCGAGTGTAACACTTCTAAAAAACGTGATAAATAGGCTTGTTGTTCAGTGTATAAATTCATCAAATCAAAACAGCGAATGAGTTCAGAAACGCAATCATAAGCGTTCATAAATGAGGCACTGTTTAAAAAAGGTTTGAAAAGCTTTGTCCACAAAACGGGAAAATCGTTTTTGAATGCGGATATTATATTACGTTCAAAGCTATTATCTTTATTGGATTTTATTTTTAATTCAGCCAACCAAGAAAAAATAAATTCACGTTCAAACCGGGCATGAGATAAAAACAAGTTTTGACTTGAAATAATTGTCCAAAAGGCAAGTTCATCTTGGGGATTATCCAAAAATCTCAAAAATGCCATCAACTCTTGAATCAATAGATTTTCCGACAACAAAAAACTCGCATTTGTAACAACAGGTAAGCCTAGTTCGCTTAACCACCCCGCTATTTGAGAAGCTTGTTTGTTTTTCCTGACTAAAATTGCTATCCCGCTTTGTCCACGCCTTTGAATAATATCTTTTAAAGTATTTTGCAGTTGAATACGCACGGCTTCTTCGATTTCGCCTTTTGATGCACCTTCAACAACACTTAAACGTACTAAACCCGCAGGCAAAGAGTCTTTTTTCTCAAGCTGTTCCGTATCTTTCTTTAAATCTTGTAAATTTTCTTTATTTTGTTCATCTAAAAGCATAGTTCTTGGCGGAAGCGCTTGTTCCGAACCTTCAAAAGAACGTTGCAAAAGTTCGGCACAAAGACAAATATCGGCGTTTGGCGTCTCTTTTGGCAACATCTCTTCCGCCACGGCGAAGGCTTTTTTATAATCTGCCAAGGTATTGAAAAAGTGATTATTAAATTCAACAACAGCCCGACTACTCCGCCAATTATATTTTAAATTGTCTTGTTTAAAATCAATAACTTTATTTTTTAAATCATTATATTCCGGAACTTCATCAAATAACGAAGCATCACCGCCACGCCAACCATAAATTGCCTGTTTAACATCACCCACATAAATTAAAGAACCGCCTCGAGAAATACATTCTTCGGCTAAAGGGGCGATTGCTCGCCATTGAGTGCGTGAAGTATCTTGAAATTCATCAATTAAAACATGAGCCAAATTAGCTCCCAAACGGCATAACGCAGTAGAAACACCAAGCTCACTACTCACTATTTCGCCGGCTCCGCTATAAATTCTTTCGGACGGAATTTTACCATGTATTTCTTGCAAAGAACAAAGTTCTGAAAAAACAGGTTGAACCAGTTCAATAAAAGGTAAATATTCAAGAATTAGTTTATATAAAACACCTTTTTGATAAAGAATTTGAGAAGCATCTTTAAACGTTTGGTAATCTTTTTCTAAAAAAGCGTTAATTTTATCCTGATCTTTTTTGAGAACTAAAGCCTCTAAGCTATCTTTTTCATAAAGTGCAGAATATTTTGGAATAGATAATCCATAGGAATTTATTGCTTTTCCCAAAGCGTTTGAAGCATTTTTACTCAAAGCGATATTGTTTTCGGCAATATTTTTTGAAAGTGTTTGAGCTGTGTTTTGAAAATGACCATGTATTTTTTTAAAACGAGTTTTAAGTTCATCTGAACTAACAGTTAAAAAACGGGAAAAATAATTTGCCTGTTCATTCTCAACCTGCAAAAACGGCATATTCACAAAACCAAGTTCGACTAAGCTTTGCAAGCGTTCCGTCAAAGCTTTACGCAAAATAAAACCTCGACTGTTTGTATATAACAATAAGCTTTGAATTGCCTCTCTAAATAAAGAGTTTAATTCCCTATCTCCTTGAGCCAGTCTTAAAACCAAGGCATCATAAACCGGATCAAAATAATCTTTAGAAGAAAAAGCCGGCTGAAAATCAGGGGGCAAAGATAAATCTAACGCCGACAAACGAGCCAACTGGGTCAATAAACTGTCAATAGTGCGAATATTTAAAGCGGCATAAGACGCTAAAATTCTTTTAAGCCAGCTCTTCGCCTGTCCCTTACTCAAAGTAAATTCATCTTTTTTCTGTTTTTTGAGTTCTAAATTGTCAGGGGCTAACGCAAAGGTTTTTAATGTCTTCAAAATACGCTCTTTCATTTCAGCCGCCGCTTTATTGGTAAAAGTAACAGCTAAAATATCAGACCACGCATAAGATAAGGTTTCGTCAAAAAGGCTTGCCTGAGTATTTTTGAGTAAAGGCTTGTGTTCTTGTTTTTTATAAAGACGACATAACGCACTCTGCCTTTCTTTTGAGTCTTTTAATAAAGTTAAAAAATCTCTGGTGAGTGTATAAGTTTTTCCCGAACCGGCAGAGGCTTTTATTTGTTTTAACATGATTATACTCTTTTTTCTTTAACTAGTTAAAACTTTTATTCAAATTAATCTATGAGAGGCTATTTCACAATAATCTCATAGTGGCTTGCACCAGAAAGATACTCTAAAAACCACGAATAAGGCATTACAAAATATCACGACAACTGAAAATTTTAAAAATTATTTTTCTGCTTTTTATACTGCAAAAAAATCTTTCCACGGCGGAGAAGCCGAAAAAATGCGACCATCAGGCAAGGCAACCTTTTGTGCATGCAACAATAAACCTTTAAAAAGTTTTTTTTGAATATCAACACTCACAACGGGAAAATTACCATATTTAAAATCGCCCAAAACAGGGAAAGAACGACTCGCCATCTGTACTCTAATCTGATGTTTACGTCCGCTTAAAAGCTGTACTTCCAACAAGGAACAAAACCCAAGTTTAGGGTGCTGTTTAACACAAAGACATTTTGCCAAACTTAAAGCAAGTTTAGCCTTTGCATTATTCACACAACTGGCTTTAACAAGCTCTTTTTGGCTTTTAGCATCATAATCAAGGTAAAGATAATCTTGCAATAAAGTTTCTTGAGCCAAAGGGAAACGACCTTGAACCCAAACCAAATAAGTTCTTTGAACTATCTTTGGCAAAAGTTCAAAATATGGCATCAATTCTTTTTGATTGGTAACATACTGCTCTAGCTCGCCGTTTTTAAGAACGCCAGCTAACTTGATATTTTCGGTGTTTAATAAGTTTGATAGCTGTTGTTGAGCCTCTTGATTACGCCCACAAAGCACCAAACCCGAGGCAAATTTATCCAAACGATGTGCAGGAGCAGGTACAAAATAAGTATCTTGAAAATATTTTTTTAAGCGTTCAGATAAACTGTCATGCGTATTGCTTCCCGGTTGAACCGCCAAACCCGCAGGTTTAAAAAATACAAGTAATTCAGGTTCAAGAAATAACAACTTAGGGTTTTCGGAACAGGCTGCAATATTAGATTCTTGCGTTTTACCTTGAAAAGGTAACTCCAAACCAACAAACAACTCAGGCTCCGAACTCGCATTATTATTAAGATAAGAGATGGCAAAAGGTGGAATTCTAACAATATCACCTTGTTTTAGCGGAATATACGGAGTTGAACGCCCGCCGTTTACTCTAACTTGTCCGCTACGTATCCACTTTTGCAAAACAGACATGGTACAATCAGGCATTTTTTCTAAACGTAAACTTAAAAAATTAATGAGTTTACGCCCAGTTTCACTCTTGGTTACAAGAATACCTTTTTTTATCTCGGGGTTATCCTGAATCATTTCTGTTTTATATTCTGTAGTTAATACCATGTTTTTACTGCGTAATATCAATTTGAAACATATAATCTACTTTGCAGCTAAAGCCAATAAACTGCTAAAAGATTCTTCAACCGTTTGTTGTTCCGAAACATTTTGTTGTAAAAATAAAGCAATATCTTCACGCATGGCGATCGCTTTATCAATTTCATGGTTTGACCCGGAAACATAAGCACCAATATTAATCATATCCTCAACTCGTTTATAAGTCGCCATTAAAGAAGTAATTCTCCTACCGGCATTAATAATATTCGGTTCACAAATATCCGTCCGCAAACGGCTGATTGAACGCAAAACGTCAATAGCGGGAAAATGCCCCTGGTCCGCCAGCTCTCTGGTTAAAACAATATGACCGTCAATAATGGAACGTACACTGTCTGCGATCGGTTCGTTAAAATCATCTCCGTCAACCAAAACAGTATAAATACCCGTTATTGTTCCTTTACTACTACGCCCTGCTCTTTCAAGCAATTTGGGAAGTTGGGCAAAAACAGTCGGAGTATAACCTTTTGTTGTCGGTGGTTCTCCGATTGCCAAACCGATTTCACGAGCTGCCATAGCAAAACGAGTAACAGAGTCCATCATTAACAAAACGTCTTTCCCTTGATCTCTAAAATATTCCGCCACAGCCGTAGCAGCATAAGCCGCCCGCATACGCACAAGCGGACTTTCATCAGAAGTAGAAATAATTAAAACAGAGCGAGCCATTCCCTCAGGGCCTAAATCTTTCTCAATAAATTCAAGAACTTCTCGCCCACGTTCACCAATCAGTGCAATAACGTTTACATCAGCTTTAGTATAGCGAGCCATCATTCCCATAAGAGTCGATTTACCAACACCCGAACCCGCCATAATCCCAACTCTTTGTCCTTTGCCCAAAGTTAAAAGAGCGTTGATAGTACGCACTCCAACATCTAAAATATCAGTAATACGAGGCCTGCTCAATGGGTTTGGAGGTGAGGCATAAATAGGCACAACATCATCAAGGTTAATTACAAGATCAGACATTAATGGTTTTCCAAAAGCATCAAAAGAATGTCCGAGGCTGGCGGCTCCAACGGGAAACAAAGGCGGAAGACTACTATTGCGAATTAAACTTCCGGGTTTTACGCCTCTTAAATCTCCGTAAGGCATAAACAGTAACTTTCCGTCTCTAAAGCCGACAACTTCCGCAGCAATCATGTTTGCAGCAGCATCGTCTTTTAATTCTCCGTTTAAAAAAGATACGCCCTCAGGAATAATATGACAAACAGCACCCAAAGGAGCTTCTATTCCGCTTCCCTCAGCGACCAAACCAACAACTTTGGTTACCTTTCCGTAACTTGCTGTTGTATCTAAGTTATTGAGTTGTTTTATGCATGCAGAAGGTGGAAAAAACATGGGCAGACTCCGAAATTAAAGCTTAATATAAAAAAAATATAGGTATAAGCACAGTGTGTACTTATACCTATAACCAACTTATCAAATTAAATAAACAAAAAATTAAATAATGGTAATCGGCTTAATAACATCAGCATCTTTTGAATGCATCATTTCTAAACCTTTTTCAACACCCTCAAGACCGGAAAGGCGATGAGTAACCATTTTAGCAGGATCAACACGACCATATTTAACTAAAGCAATCATGCGTTCCATACGTACACGCCCACCTGGACAAAGCCCACTATGGATATACTTATGAGCCATACCACAACCCCAAGCTAAACGGGGGATAGGAAGAGAGTCGCCTTCTCCAAAATAGTTAATATTACCAATAACTCCACCCGGTTTTAACATAGTAACAGCATCACCCAACAC
The DNA here is from genome assembly GCF_900143255.1 of Desulfovibrio litoralis DSM 11393. NCBI lineage: Bacteria > Pseudomonadati > Thermodesulfobacteriota > Desulfovibrionia > Desulfovibrionales > Desulfovibrionaceae > Desulfovibrio > Desulfovibrio litoralis. The sequence goes on along the minus strand of NZ_FRDI01000002.1, from coordinate 113,045 downwards.
AGAATTATCACCACCAGCAATAATCACATGGTCAACGCCATGATTTTTAGTTGCTTCAAGAATTTGTGTTACGATAGAACCTTGTTTGTAATTAACAATATCAGTAGCCCCATATTCTTTGGCAATCTTTACACAAGTAGGTCTGCTACCAACAGCAAATATACGCCCAGCACCACGTAAAGCAGCTCCTGCTACAGCCATTAAGCCAACAGGACCAATACCAATAACGGCAACTGTTGAACCAAACTGTACATTAGCCATTTCTACACCATGAAAACCAGTGGTCATCATATCGCACATCATTAAACCTTGTTCTAAACTTATACTTTCTGGTAAAATTGCGAGGTTCATATCAGCATCATTTACATGAAAGAACTCCCCAAAAACACCATCTTTAATATTTGAAAATTTCCAACCAGTGAGCATGCCTTCGGAATGTTGAGCAGGAACGCCCTCTTGTATAGCAGTCGTACGCCATTCTGGAGTAATCGCAGGCACAACAACTCTATCACCTTTTTTAAAGTCTCTTACTTCAGATCCAACTTCAACAACTCGTCCAACAGCTTCATGACCTAAAATCATGTTAGTTCTTTCGCCAATAGCACCACTGTAAACTGTATGAATATCAGAAGTACAAGGGGCTAAAGCCAGTGGTTCAACAAGTGCGTCAAAGGGCCCAATAATAGGACGCTCTTTGTTAATCCAAGCCGTTTTACCAATACACATCATTGCGAAACCTTTCATAACATACCTCATCTTATTTAGAAGTTACATGAAAAATAAAAAGCCTAACTAAATAATTGCATATAATCTATTAAAGTGCAAGGTGAACAAAAAATTATCTTGCGTTTTACAATTATCATTTTACAAACTAACAAAATGATTTTACTTGTAAATTGTATAAAAAGCATAAAAAACTATAATATAACCTTACAAAAGCAATGACTAAACCAGAAAAATCATTTAAACCAAAACGTACTTAAGAAAATGTAATAAAAAGAGTAAGTGGAGAGTTCAGTGTCCTTATTGAATTTACATGGAATAAGCCTTAATCTCGGTGGTAAAACAATACTCGATAATGTTGATTTTGCGGTTGAGCCGGGTGAACGAGTCTGCCTTATGGGGCGTAACGGAGCGGGAAAGTCTTCGCTACTCGCCTTGCTTGGCGGAAAACTTAAAGCAGACAGCGGCACTATAATAAGAGATTGCCCCATACTCGGTCAAATGCCCCAAGATGTTCCGCAAGCTTGGACAGGCTCTGTCTTAAAAGTAGTAAGCTCCGTTTTAGGCGAAGAAGGGCAAGCCTTAAACGCAGCCCATCTTTTTTCAACGGGCAAAGAAAAAGAACTGAATCCTCAAGAGTTTAAAACTGCTCAAAAATTGTTGGAACAAGGACATGCTTGGGAGCGTTACGGAGATGTTTTAAGTATTATCAACCACTTAGACTTAAACCCTGATGCCGATTTTTCAAGCCTTTCGGGGGGAACAAAACGCCGTGTTGCCCTCGCCGGGGCTTTATTGTGTTCTAATGACCTTTTATTGGACGAACCAACCAACCATCTTGATCTTAGCACCATTACTTGGCTTGAAGATTTTTTATTGCGTAAAGCTCGAACCCTTGTTTTTATCAGCCACGACAGGGCGTTTGCCCAACGCTTGGCAACACGCATGGTTGAAATAGACCGTGGCAAACTTTATAGCTATGGGTGTGGATTTGCTCAGTATACCGAAAAACGAGAAGAACGCCTCGAAATAGAAGAACGCCACTTTGCTCTTTTTGACAAAAAGCTCGCCCAAGAAGAAGTTTGGATTCGTCAAGGAGTAAAAGCCAGACGCACCCGCAATATGGGACGGGTCAGAGCTTTGGAAAAAATGCGTTCCGAAAGAAGGATCAGACGAGAAAAACAAGGTAATGTCCATCTTTTTGCCCAAGAGGCAGAACGCTCGGGGAAACTGGTAATTGAAGCAAACGAGGTAAGTTTCGCTTATCCTAATCAAACACCTTTATTTCAAAACTTTTCGACCGTAATTCAACGAGGCGACAAAATCGGCTTAATAGGTCAAAACGGCGTAGGAAAAAGCACTTTACTGCGTCTTCTTTTAGGCGAACTAAAACCAACAAGCGGTTCAATACGCCTAGGAACTCAACTTGAAATAAGTTACTTTGACCAACTAAGAGCCTCTTTAAACCCTGAAGAGTCGGTAATGGAAAGTGTTGCCGAAGGAAACGACGTTGTTACTATCGGGGGAAATACTCGTCATGTTGCCGGATATTTACAAGATTTTCTCTTCACACCCGACCGGTTAAGATTGCCGGTCAAAGTTCTATCCGGTGGAGAACGCAACCGCTTATTGCTCGCCAAGTTGTTTACTCGCCCTTCTAACCTTTTGGTACTCGACGAACCCACCAATGATTTAGATATGGAAACTCTTGAATTATTAGAAGAACTAATCTCCGATTATTCTGGAACAGTCATTATGGTCAGCCACGACAGAAGTTTTTTGGATAATTTGGTTACAAGCGTTTTGGCATTGGAAGGAGACGGACAGGTGCATGAATATGTCGGGGCATATACCGACTGGTTACGCCAACGCAGTCAGCAAGAAACCATAGAAAAAAACAATATTCAAGCAACAAAAACAAGCGTTTCTGAAAATTCCGCACCACAAAAACCCAAAAAGTTGAGTTTTAAAGAACAAAGAGAGATTGAAACGCTCAGAAAAGAACTAAGCGAATTGCCTCAACGTTTAACAGCCCTTGAAGAAACCCAAAAAACACTTGAACTAAAACTCTCTGACCCAAGCTTTTTTTCACAAAACCCCGACGAATTTGCCAGCATTGCGAAACAATTAGAAAAGCTCGAATCGGAACAAACCAAAATCCTCGAAAAATGGGAGGCGTTAGAGAAAAGATTAGAGGCACTGGGAGTTGAGGGATAGAGATTGATATTTAGTGGTGGATTAGCTGGGTGCATTTGAAGTTGTAGAAAAAAAGGCAGTACCGTTTGAAGATGGTATTGCCTTTTGCTTTATAAAAGAGTTATATTTTAACCCCAAAACACACAAATAACACCAGTAATATAAAAACAAAAAATATCTCTTAATTGATTAACAAGCTGTTCGTAGCCAATGCGAACAGCACCCGATTTAAGTAATATTGCCTTTTTACCAACTATTGTTTATGTGTAGGAAGATAAAAGATACGTGTCTTTTACACCATAAGGAATAGGTGCATGCACACAACTCACATAGACATGGAAAATGTACTAAATAACCTACCACATAATTTAAAATCAGTGTTTCTTAATTATTACGCTTCACTTAAATCATCAGAACCTAAAACAAATATAATATACTGTTTTGATATAGATTTAAAACGTAATTTATTAGGCTTTATCTTTTTTTCTGAAACGATAACTCACAATATAAAATTCTTTGATGATAAACAGCAAAATATCTTTGTTAACTTTGAACGTACTGCATTATACAGCTTTGATCACAACATCAAACGCTATGCACACATCTTTTGGATTGCTTTTACAAAAAACAGTATAATAAGTGTTAAAAATAACAACAAATCAATAAAAATAATATGTAATAACAACGTACATTACACTATTCACACCGAATACTTAACTAAGATATTTAACGCTCCTTTAAGAAAAAAAATCACTCACAAATTGTTTGCTTTTATAGCCCAACTCTCATTCATCAAAAACAAATATGAAAACACTTGGATTTTTTCAGACAGACCGGACAAAGCTGATGACAACGCTGAACATTTATATCGTTGGGTTAGAGCGAATATTCCATCACAAAAAATATTTTTTGTCATAGATAAAAATTCAAAAGATTGGCAACGTTTAAAAAAAGATAATTTCAATCTAATTAATTTATATAGCCTAGAATACGCTTTTGCTTTTATGCATTGTAATTGGCTTATTTCTTCTCATTCTTTTGGTGCGTTAAACAAAACCGGTTGGCGTATGCTTTACGCTGATATTGTTAACCATCAGTTTTGCTTTTTACAACATGGTATTATTAAAGATTATATGCCACAAATCGCTCGCAGAAATATTGATTTATTTGTTACGTCAACCGTTAGAGAACATGAATCTTTAGCCAAGTCTGAATCATACGCTTATTGCCTTAGCGAAAAAGAAGTTGTGTTAACAGGTCTACCAAGACATGATATTTTATTAAAAAAAACAGAATCTATACTTAAAGAAAAAATAATATTTATCATGCCTACTTGGAGACAATACCTGACTGATGAAAATATAACGTTTACGGCTCAGTCAACTGAGCAATCTTTTAAAGATAGTTTGTTTTATAAAAACTGGTTCAATATATTAACCGATAAAATGTTCTTAAATTTATTGACAGAATATGGCTATTCTATATATTTCAAAATTCACCCATGTTTTCAGAGCTATTTAAGTGATTTTGAATTTACTAATTGTTCACAAATTAATATGGTTTTTGATAATCAAAACGATACGCAAAGCATTCAAGATATTTTAGTAAGATCTTCGTTACTTATTACTGATTATTCTTCTATCGCTATGGATTTTGCCCTTTTAAAAAAGCCAGTTATCTATTTTCAATTTGATCAAGAAGAGTTTTTTGAACATCATTCTTGTAAAAAAGGTTATTTTGACTATAAAAAAGATGGGTTTGGAGAAGTAGCAACAGTGTATAGTGAATTAAATGCTCTGCTGGAATCATATTTAAAAAACGATTGTCAGCTAAAAGAAAAATATAAAAAAAGAATAGAATCATTTTTTTGTTTTTTTGATCAAAACAATTGCCAAAGAGTTTATGACAGCATTATAGAATTTTCTAAGCCAATAAATAATAAAAACTAACATGATTGAGATTTTTTCATGCGAATAGATCATATCTATGATAAAACTAAATATTATACCGGACAAACAATCCCTTTTATAAAAAGGGTTTGCATAGATTATTCTCGTACGCATCGTATTTGGCGAAAAAAACACAAAAATGGTCAATATCAATATAGTGTTGTAGTTAGTGTCTATAATGTGGAAAAATATTTAGATGATTTTTTTAAATCTATTGTTGATCAAACATTAGACTTCAAATCACATATCTGGCTTATTTTGGTTGATGATGGTTCTACTGATTCCTCTGCCTCTATAATTAAAAAATGGCAAAAATTATATCCCGATAATATTACTTACCTTTATAAAGAGAACGGAGGATTAAACTCCGCTCGCAATTATGGACTGAAGAGAGTCAAGACTCCTTGGGTAACTTTTATTGACCCTGATGACTTTGTTGATGTTACTTATTTTTCTCATGTGGATAATTTTTTAAAAAAACATCATGTAGAAGGAGTAGCTGATAAAGAAATAAAAATGTTGGCGTGTAATCTTATTATGTATTACGAGCACAATCAGCGTTTTTTCAACAAACACCCTCTAAAATTTAAGTTTAAAGAAAAAGAAAGTATTTTTAAAATTCAAAAGTTAAATCATTTTATGCAACTTAGTGTTGCTACTGCTTTTTTTCCCGTTAATGACCTAATAAAAAAAAATATATTATTTGACGAACGTAAATGGGCAGGGTTTGATGATGCAAACTTGATTTTAAGATACCTTAACCTGCTAGATGAAGGCGTTATTGCTTTTGCAAGTTTGCCTCGTTACTATTATAGAAAGCGATTAGCGAAAAACTCTAACGTGGATTTGGGCAGTCTTAAAAAAGAAAAATATTTAGCAGAACCTCGAGAGAGCCAGCTAGAATTATTGGAAGCTATTTATAAAGAGAAAACTAATATTCCATATTTTATGCAACAAATAATCTTATACAATTCATCATGGCAAATAAAACAGTTTTTAAACAACCCGCCTCCGTTCTGTCTAAACCCAAAAGAAACGGAAGAATACCAAGCCATTTTAAAAAATATTTTCAAATATATAGACCAAGACATTATTGAAAACTATGATAGCACTATTAATGGGTTTAACTGGGAACATAAAGTAGGAACTCTACTCTGTTTGAAAAATATTAAACCAAGTAGTCAAAAAGTCTATATTTATGAATATGACAGAGTGAAAAATCAGCTTTGTCTTGTATATTTGGGAAAAGGCGACGAAACAGAAGACATACTTGTGAATGGAATAAAACAAGAGCCTGTGTTTACAAAAAACACACAACTTACTTTTGCAGGTAAACCCTTTTGCATACGTCGACAAGTTTGGATACAACTACCTGAAGCTAAGTATACTTTAAGCTGTAATATGGATGAATTAGATACTCAATTGATTGTTGAGGGGAGAGAACTTAGTCATATTAAAAAGGCAGATATAGAAAGTGCTTTTGTAAATTGCAACCTATCTAACAATTCCCCGTATAAAGATGCTTGGATTTTAATGGATAGAGACATTCATGCTGATGATAGTGCGGAACATTTATATCGCTACATAAAAAATAACTATCCTGCCCAAGAAATATTTTTTGCATTACGCAAAACCTCTTCTGACTGGAAGCGATTAGAAGCAGAAGGCTTTAACCTCCTTGATTTTGGTAGCAAACACCATGAACGAATTTTATTAGGTTGTTCTAAAATTATCTCTTCTCATGCGGACCATTATGTTACAGATTATTTTAAAGGTTTAGTCAAAGATAAACACTTTGTGTTTTTACAACATGGTGTAACTAAAGATAATATATCTCGTTGGCTCAATAGTCAAAAAATAGACTTATTTGTTACCACAACGCATCATGAATATAACTCAATCGTAGCTGACGGTTCTCCTTACATGCATTCAAAACGTAATACTTTCCTAACAGGTTTTCCACGCCATGATGCTTTAGTCCCCTTTATACAACAGCACGAAAATACCATTCTTATTATGCCTACTTGGAGACAAAGTTTGGTAGGAAAGGTGATAGGTAAAACCAACAAAAGAAGGCCTCTTGGGACCTTTATGCAATCACAATATGCACAAGCATGGCAATCTTTTTTGATTTCAGATTATTTAAAAGCACTGACTGAAAAATTTAAGATGAATATTATATTTTTTCCACATATGAATATGCAAATGTATATTCCGTTTTTTACAATTCCAAACTACATTAAAGTGCTTTCTCATTCAGACAGTTCTATTCAAAATCTTTTTAAACAAGCTTCTATCATGATTACTGATTATTCCTCTGTCGCTTTTGAAATGGCATTTTTAAAGAAAGCTGTCTTGTATTATCAGTTTGATCAAGAAACTATTTTTTCAGGTGCAGCACATTTAACATTAAAAGGTTATTTTGATTATGAACGAGATGGTTTTGGACCTGTTGTTTTAGACGAAAATACTCTTTTAAAAGAACTTGAACAGATATTAAAAAATAACGCACAGCCTATGCCTAACTATTTACAGCGAATGGAAGATCTTTTTCAGTTTCGTGACGGAAAAAACTGCGAAAGAGTTTATCAATCGATTTTAGAGTTAGATAAAAAATGATAATGAAAAACAGGAAAAATTTAATATGAAATGGTTTAACAAAATTTTAGCTAAGGTTGATTTAGCCTTAATAAAACGTAGTCGCATAACTAAAACTGAAGATAAATTAAAAGAGTTAAAAAACACTTTAACGCTAGAACAACGCCTTATTTTTGCCTCTTTATTTAACTTCGCTCAAATTCCGCAATATAACACTCAAATTGCACTTTTTTTAAGTAAAAAAGAGTTGAATAATATCTCTCAGATAATGCAGAAATACCCGCAATGCCGTCTAGAAAAAGTTATTGTTGTTGATGCTACTGATAACTTGCCTGATGTTATTCCTTTTAGTGATCAAAACGGTGAACGATCTGTTTCCGTTGGTAATATAACTTCTTTATACAATGTTGGTTACTTAGAATTTGTTTTTTATAATTTAGATAAATCGGTTCAAAAGTGCATTATTGAAAATGATAAAGCAAATTCTTTTATAATTAATACATCAGAAGAAATACTCGCTCTTGGTAAAGATAAAACATTTTTACCGCATCACTATTTAACATGGAAATCACAATTCCAATCAGTCTATAATTTGTTGAAAGATGAGAGTAGTAAGCAAAACCTGGTTCAAATAATAAAAGCAAGAACAACTGGTAATCCTATTTATTATATAAAAGATATATATTCTGCATATTGCCACCCAAATGTCGTTTTGCATCAAGATGATACTTTGATGTGTGTTGGGGGTAATGATATTGGCATAATAAAACAAGCTGGTAAAACTATTGGTGATAAAGGTCATATTTTTTCCATTAATGCTCATTTGAATAATAAAGAAAAATTTTGTGGTATAGAGAATGTTACATTTATAAACCCAGCAACATGTTGCAACCACAGTCTTTCTTCTAGTGATTGTGTTAATAATAGCTTCGCTTGCATTGATTTAATTATGAAAGAATATAAGATTGACTCGTTAAATTTTCTTAAGATAGATGCTTTGGGCGATGAATTAATCGTTTTAGAGAGTGGTATAGAAACCCTAAGAAATCATCTTCCAAACCTAGCCATTTCAATACATTATAAGCCAACACATATTTTTGAGATTCCACTATTTATAGATAAATTGAATTTAGGCTATAAATTTTATATCGGACATCATTCAGAAACAATGTTGGATACTATTCTATATGCTACAGTTGGGTAAAAATATTTTTCGAAAGGAGTGAAAAGATGAATCAAGAAGAGCAAAGCATATTTCAACATATTGAAAATACTTCTATGCAAAATATATATGCGTGTAATATTTTTTTACAAGCACAAAACGCATTACAACAAAAAGATTTTATTTTGGCGTATAAATTAATGAATATATACAGAAATAGTATATTATACAATGATTTAAAGACAGTAGACAACCGTACAAACAAAAATCCTAAAGCATCAGTTATTGTCGTTGCTTATAATACTCAAGAAGATTTAATTACTTGTTTACAATCTGTAATGGATGGAAATGAAAAAGATATTGAAATTATTGTAGTCGATAATGGCAAAAATGATTCTGTAGTGCCAATCTTATTAAAAATGGACATACTGTATATTAAAACGCCTATAAACCTTATACTATCAGAAGGGCGTAATATTGGAGTTCATTTTGCAACAGCACCTATTTGTATCTTTTTAGATGATGATGCTATTGCTCCGCCAAACTTTGTTGAAAAGATTTTAGATGTATTATTAGATACTAATCTATCTGCTATAAGAGGAAAAATATTACCTAAGACGACAACAGCGTTTCAAATAGCAGAACCTTGTTATGACCTTGGAGACATTCCTATTCCTTCGGTTATTAATACTGAAGGAAACTCAGCGTGGAGAACAAATATATACAAAGAATTTGACGGAATGGATCCATTACTATTTGGACATGAGGGAACAGAGTTATCTTATAGAATCCACCAAAAATATAGTAAAGATGCTACTTTTTATTTTCCAACCATATATATTTATCATGATTCTGCACATGATGAACAAAAAAGTGTGATAAAAGAAGCTAGGCATCAACTAATGCGTAAATATTTAAATTGGAAGAAAGAACAGAAAGTTAAAATAGCACAAACAATTAAGCAAAATACTCTTGTCAATTTAGAGCAACGTTATAAAAAAGCTTCTCAATGGCGTAAAGTATTATCCTTGTGCTTATTAGATCCTAAAAGGCTAAAAACAAATATATACAATAAATATATAGAAAATACTAAGAGAAATAGCCTTGAGAAATGATAGCAATTCACGCTATATCTTTTTTAGAATGTTTTCAAATTAAATCAAAAAAAACTATAACTACTATATGAAGGAATATTCTTTTGAACGAGATCACAGCAATACTACCCATGAAAGGCAACTCAGAGAGAGTACCAAATAAAAATATCCGTGATTTTGCGGGGGTTCCATTATTTTTTCACATTTTGGATACTCTTATTGATTGTAAACAAATTACGACAATATTAATCAACACAGATAGTGAAAAAATTGCAGATTTAGCTAAAAACAAAGAAAAAGTGAAGATAATAGAAAGGCCGAACCACTTATGCGGTGATACAGTACCTATGAATGATATTATTGCCTACGATATAACACATAGTAATAGTGAACATTTTTTACAAACGCATTCTACTAATCCTTTATTAACAAAAAATTCCATAGAACAAAGTATCCATAAATATTTTAAGAAATTAAATGAATTTGACTCTCTTTTTTCTGTAACCAAATGGCAAACAAGATTTTACTGGGAAAATGGTAATCCTGTAAATCATAATCCGAACGAATTATTGAGAACTCAAGACTTACCAGCACTATATGAAGAAAATTCTTGTATTTATTTATTTTCAAAAGAATCGTTTAAAGCTGCCAATAATAAAAGAATAGGCAATAAAGCTCAGATATTTACTCTTGGACAGTTAGAGTCTGTAGACATAGATGAAGAAGAAGACTTTATTTTAGCCGAGCTTTTAGCAATACAGAAAAAAAATAAGAGATAATATATGAGAATTCTAGTTACCGGTGGAGCTGGCTTTTTAGGTAGTCATGTAGCAGATGCGTTAACTGAGGCTGGGCATAAAGTTATTGTTTTTGACCAACAAAACTCGCCTTATTTAAAAGAAGAACAAGAGATGGCTGTTGGTAGTATTCTTGATTATCCATTAATCGAAAAACTAGTTAGCCGTTCAGATATAATATATCATTTCGCAGGGATAGCCGACATTGATGAATGTAAGCAGCGACCAATTGATACAGTGAATATTAATATTTTAGGTACAGTAAATTTATTAGAATCTGCCATAAAAGCGAATATCAAACGTTTTGTTTTTGCCAGTTCTGCTTATGTTTATAGTGATGCAGGATATTTTTATCGTTGTAGCAAACAAGCTTGTGAGGCATATATTGAAACTTACAATAAGTTACATGGGCTAGAATACACCTGTTTACGCTATGGTTCTTTATATGGACCTAGAGCAGACGAGCGTAATAGTATTTTTAAATTAATCAAACAAGCTTTACATAATAAAAAAATCACCTACTATGGCACAGGTAATGAAATAAGAGAATTTATTCATGTAAAAGATGCGGCTGATATTAGTGTAAAAATATTATCTGATGAATTTATTAATGAGAATGTTGTCTTAACTGGCCCTGAGAAAATGCAATATATTGAATTATTATCAATGATTAAAGAAATGTTGCATGATAATGTAGATATTGAGATACTGCCTTCTACACGAGATTCACATTATAAAATCACTCCGTATAATTTTAGCCCTAAAGTTGGACGTAAAATTGTAAACAACCCGCATATTGATATGGGTCAGGGTTTATTACAATGTATGAGTGATATATTTGAAAACGTAATAATTAAATAAACATAGACAGTTATCAGCGTTTTATTGTATGGTTATATATTAAAGGAGAATATCTTTATGAGCCTCAGTAGCTGGGATGAAACAACAATCAATAGTGATATTTTTTCAGAGTTAAATGATTTTCTTGAATCAACTAAAAACATGGGTAAAGAAAAAACATCAGAACTTTTAAAAGAAAAAATAATAAAAGCCTATAAAAAAAACAATATTGACCTTGCATTGCTGTGGCTTAACGAATATCAGTTTATCAATAAAAATGACATATGGTCAGACGAATATGAAAAAAAGCTTGCTCCACTTTATGACAAGCAACTAGCAGCTAGTAATCGGACTTGTTCTTTTTTTAAGAAGGAAAACTTATCTTTATTTGATATTGAAGCTTTAAAAGATCGCTATGCTGGAGAGCGTTGTTTTATTCTTGGCAATGGTCCTTCTTTAAATAAAGTTGACTTAACAAAACTTAAAAATGAATTTACCTTTGGTGTTAATTCTATATTTTTAGCTCGTGATAAGATGGGATTTGAGCCAACTTTTTATTGTGTTGAGGATACACACGTTGCCAAAGAACGTAAGCATGAAATGCAAAAAGTGAATAGTACTATAAAATTTTATGGTTACTATTTGAAAGATTGTATATTAGCACACACAAATAATCTTTTTGTAAATACGCTAGTTGATTATCGTCGTTATGTTGGATACCCTTACTTTAGTATAGATGCTTCGAGGCGTTTATGGGTTGGCGGAACAGTTTCTTATATTAATATGCAACTCGCATATTATATGGGATTTAAGAATGTTTACCTTATTGGTTTTGACCATGAATATACAATTCCTTCATCTGCTATAGTAAAAGGGGATGATATTCTATCTACGGTTGACGATCCTAATCATTTTCACCCTAATTATTTTGGAAAGGGTTATCATTGGCATATACCTTTAGTTAATCGTATGGAACTTTGCTATATCAAAGCTAAAAGAGCTTTTGATTTAGATAATAGAGAAATTATAAATATTACCCCCGGTGGACAATTAAATGTTTTTCGTCGTGATAACTATGATAAGGTTTTGAGCGACAGTTATGCTCCAAATAAAAGTCCGGAAGAAATTAAGAGTTATGTAAGCTCCATAATAGAAAAACAACAAAGTAGAGATATAAAAATTTCTGTAATTGTACCAGCTTATAATGTAGAAAATTATATTGCTAACACTATCAATTCTATAATATATCAGTCTTTTAAAGACGTTGAAATAATTATAGTTAATGATGGATCTACTGATTCAACTTTAAGTATAATTGAAGAATATGCTCGAAATTTTGATAACATAAAAGTTATTTCTCAAGAGAACAAAGGTGCTGCTGGAGCCCGCAATGCTGGCATACATCACGCTCAAGGTAAATATTGCACCTTTGTTGATGCCGACGATGTAATTAAACAAGATATGTTGTTAAATCTTTATACAGCAGCAGAACAAGCTAAGGCTGATATTGTACAGTGTGGTTATGAACGAGTCGAAAAGGATAAGATAATAGCAACATATCAAGCCTCATTAAACTTCTCGGGTTATACGGCAATCCAAGAAATGAGTATTGGACATTCTTTCTCTGCATGGGCAAAATTATATCGCATAGATTTTTTCAGAAAACATGATCTTTTATTTGAAGAGTATGTTTACCACGAAGATATAGAGTTTTCCTTAAAAGCTCATTACTTTTCTTCTCAAAGCATAACTATACCTTATATAGGTTACTCTTGGGCTATTAGAAAAGATTCATTGACCTACGGAGTGAAAAATAAAAAAGGCATAGAAGACATTTCCCATATATGTAAAAATTTAAAAGAGTTTTATATTAAAGAAAATCTTTTCGATAAATATCATAGAAGTTATTATGCCTTATGTTACCGTTTGTTTGATCTCATTTTACTAAGAATACATAGTGAGCCGGATATGTGGAACCGCGTTTTATTATTAAGAGTTTTTCGCAAAGAGCTTGAAAAAAATGATTTAGATTTTTATGAATATATTGAAGTTGCACAATCCATTTGTGAATATCCACAAAAAATATTTGAAAAAGTGTTTTTAACCAAAGCTGAATACAAAAAACGAATACAAAAAAATAGAGATATTACCCTTGAACAACGCTACAAAAAAGCTCCTCATTGGCTTAAGATTATATCTTTGTTAATGTTAGACAGAAAACGCTTAAAATATAATATTCTCCAAAAACATAACAAAGACCATATTTTATCAAAACTGACAAAGATTATTCCTGATTAAAGTGTTATTAAATAAAGGGGGAAAATGTGCGTTTTTTTAACAAGATTTTATCTAAGGTTGATTTAGCCTTAATAAAGCATAGTCAAATTGATGTGTAATAATTACTATTTCTTTGTAGGACAATAACAATGCAAACTTTATATAAACAACTTGACATAAAAAATATTCAAGAGAATAAGCCATTCTTAAATAACTTATTAATTAATGGTTTTTTATCATATAATTATAACTTTTTGTATGTGGCTGTCCCAAAGGTTGCCTGCACGACTATGAAATGGTGGTTTGCAAAACTTGAAGCAGTTGATTTAGATGTTTCTTCTATACACAAGAGTCTTGAGAGTACCCCAGAATTAGTAATACACGATATTGCTAATATTGCTCCACATTTGACAAGGTTACCCTTGAGTGTAATAGAAGAATATCTTTCAAAAAAGGATGCCTTTTGTTTTACTCTGGTGCGTAATCCTTATATGCGTATTTTTTCTGCATGGCAGTCAAAAATGTTATTGCAAGAACCATTGCGAATAATACCATATCAAAAATACGATTTTTGTAACTATAAAATTGATAACAAAAAAGACATAAGTTTGGCGTTCGAATATTTTTTAGAACATTTATATGCCTACGAACATCCTGCCAACTTTCTGGATCCTCATTTTATGCCTCAATACAAAATATTACGCCCAGATATATTCCCATACTCATTAATTGTTAAATTAGAAGAAAAAGAAAAATTAAAAGAAGCCTTAAAAATACATTTAGGAGAGGATGTTGCACTCCCTTTTGAAGATAAAGGGAATAATGTTAGCCTGTTATCCTATAACACAGAATTTATAACGGCTAGGTCTGTTGAATTGATAAAAACTATATATCAAAAAGACTTTGAAATATTTAATTATAGCACTGAACTTCCTGTTTCAAAGAAGAACATTTCAGAACAAGAAATATCAATAGCGATACAAGCTATTAACATGATACGTTGGCGACATCAACGAATCAGTGAAATGCGTTCCGTTTCAAATAATACAATAAATAATTTAAAAAATGAAAATGCTACTTTACAAAAACTCAATACTCAACAATTGATTAAGGTTGAAAATACGTTATCTGCATTGCAAAAAACAATAGAAAACATCGCACAACATTTAATTAATTTTCCTAGCACTCCACAGCGTTTCTTCTTATTCTTTTACACTCCAATTTTAAAACTAATAGCTAAACCCAAGTACTATCAGCAATTTAAAGATAACCCTAATAACTTTTTTGCAGATACAGAAAGTACTATGAACAAAATATTTTTAAAGTTTTTAGAGCTGTTTGGCCCAAAGGCAAAACGTTTTTAATCATATAATAAAATGACAAATAATAAAGAAAACATTCACTTAGTTGCTCCTCGTAGCCATGTAAGTCAAGAAATGAGAGAGGCGAGGCACTCTCATAAAGGCATGGTCTTTTGGCTAACAGGTTTATCAGGAGCAGGTAAATCAACTCTTGCACACACGGCAGAGCTTATGCTTTTTGAAAAGGGTTATAATATAGTTGTGTTAGATGGAGATGCTATTCGCACAGGGCTTTGTAATGACTTGTGTTTTTCGCCTGAAGACAGACAAGAGAATAACAGACGTATAGCAGAACTCGCAAAAATATTAGTAAGAAATGCAACTATATGTCTTTGTGCTTTTATCTCGCCTTCTGAAACGGCACGAAAAAATGCTAAAGATATTATTGGAGAAGAATTTTTTAAAGAGGTTTTTATTTCTTGTTCTTCCGAAGAATGCGAACGTAGAGATGTAAAAGGCTTTTATAAAAAAGCTCGAACAGGGGAAATTAAAAATTATACCGGAGTTTCCTCTAATTATGAAGCCCCAACTAATCCTGACTTAATTATTGTTACAGAAAATAAAACCGTTACAGAAAATACAAATGAACTTTTTGAATTTATTGTAGCCCATACGAAGAATCTGGAACTTGAGATATCGAGTTAAAATAGTTAAAGTATTTGATAATAATGTTTTTATTGGTACGTTGCTTTTAGCAGAAGTAGAGTAGAAAGAATCCAATAAAAAAGGATATTCATAAGTGAAGCTAGAGATTAAAAGAGAAAAATCAGAATATATACGTTATTGCTCAACATCTTTAAATCTATCTTATTTTTTATTAAATAGGGCTTGTTATTTAGTTCAATACAATAATATTGATGCCATATACAATACAGCGTTTTTATCTTTAAAAAAACTTAGAGATAACAGCCTTTTTATTAGATTTTTTAATTGTGCAAAAAAGCAACTTTCCAACAATCAAATAATGCAACTTGCATCTTTATTCATTATTGATAAATCAGTTTCTCAATATTATTCATGGTTAGAGAAAAACCCATTTTTATTGTTTTCTATTATAGAGTTGCAACACCATAAAAACGTAGAACTTCTTGAGCTATTGAATATAAAGATAATTGATAAAAAAAGTGATTGTACTCTGATTTGCTTTGCTAGTCGCAATGAGAAAATAAATGAGTTGAATTATCAACTAACAGATATACTTTCAGTCTATAATTATAATTTAATTTTTGTAAGAGATATGTATGATGCATGGTATTTAAAAGGGTTAGCATTTCTTACGAATGATGTACCTGATACTGTTTTATATTTAAGAAAAAAAATTAATGAACTTGAGAAAGAGTCTTCTAACATTTTTACTATAGGTTGTTCTAGCGGTGGTTATGCATCTTTACTATTTGGTTATTTATTGGGAGCTAAACGTATTATAGCTTTTGCACCTCAAACTCTTTTACCTCGCCCTCTTCCTTTACCAGATGTAAGTTGTTTAAATGGAGTAGACCAGACTTATTTTGATTTACTGACCTCTCTTGACTGGCAATCTTTGAATGCCAATATTGCTTTATTTTATAGCCAAGAGTATGAAAGAGATAAAATTGCCTGTGAAAGATTGAAAAATGTTCATGGTGTTGAGTTGCACCCATTTGTAGCAGGAAAAGAACATAATATTGCAGGTTGGTTAAAAAAAAATAACCTCTTAAGGTCTTCAATAGATAAATATTTAAAAAGTGATTTAGGCAATATTTCACAACATCTAGTGAGTTTCCCCAACACTCCACAGAGCTTCTTTTTATTCTTTTACACTCCAATTTTAAAACTAATAGCTAAACCCAAGTACTATAAGCAATTTAAAGATAACCCTAATAACTTTTTTGCAGATACAGAAAGCACTATAAACAAAATTTTTTTAAAATTTTTAGAACTGTTTGGACCAAAAGCCAAGAGGTAATATGCTTAAATATATTAATAGAATGTCTTTATCTTTTTGATACACTCCGAAAAGTACCCGCAAATTTTAATTCTTTTCTTTATATATTAATAAGACCATTGCAAAACTCTGTTTTGAGTTCTTTGCTATCATTTTAGCCTCGTTTGCACAAAGAATAAAACACCTTAAGTCGCAAAAAACACTAATTTTACAAAAAAATAACTTTTTCTCTTGTTTCTGGGGTATAAGCTCAAAGCTCCAAGTCCATGGACGAGCAAAGCCAGCCTATTGTCCTTATGCGTGCTTGGGATTACCTTGCTAAATGAAGCCGCTTTGAGACTATTGTGCAATGGTCTTCATTTATAACAATGTGGTGTTAACACGAGCTTTAATCATTTCTTTTAAGGTAAGAGGCGGTCTGTTTCTTTTTTAACAACGGCATAACATTCGCAACACAACTCTTCAAGCTTGGGGCGGTCAAGAACAGTAATCTGCCCTCGGTGATATTTTATAACACCGAGCTTTTGCAACTTTCCAGCCGCTTCTGTTACCCCTTCACGACGCACCCCAAGCATATTAGCTATCAGTTCTTGGGTCATTGTTAGTTTATTGCTTGGCAATCGGTCTAGAGATAAAAGAAGCCAACGACAAAGCTGTTGGTCTATTGAATGGTGGCGATTACAAACAGCAGTTTGAGCCATTTGAGTGATGAGGGACTGAACATAGCGTAGTAATAAATATAATACCTCACTATGACGGTGGAACCCTTCTTTAAAAATCCGACTACAGAGTCGATATGCCTGCCCAGCACTTTGTACTATAGCTCTGCTTGGCGTACTTTCGCCACCCATGAACAAAGATATGCCGATAATTCCTTCATTACCAATAACTGAAATTTCCGCTGATGCTCCGTTTTCCATTACATAGAGCAAGGATACAATGCAATCAACAGGAAAATATACGTGGCTTAACGTGTCTCCTGATTCATATAAAACCTTACCAAGTGGCATTTCTACTAATTCAAGATGTGGTAACATTGATTCAAAAATGCTTGGCGACAAAGTAGCCAGAAGATGATTTTTCAAAGCCTGTGATTTTTTTTCTATGATAAACCCCTGTAAAAAAAATTTGGAATGAAAATAAATTAATTAATATCAAATATATATATTCCACCCCTTAGATGTACACTACGCAATGCTTTTAAGCAAGACAAAGACAAACTGTTATCAAAATACTTATTGTTATGTGCTACACCGTACAGACGGGTTTAATAAATACAATTATTGTTAACTTAATCAGTAACCCTATAGTTGAATAAGGAGGCAGATGTGTTAGAAACCATTACGATTCTCTTACTGGCCTTGTGGGCTTTGGGTCTTGTTTCTTCCTACACAATGGGCGGATTTATTCACCTACTTTTAGTCTTAGCTGTTATAATAATTCTTGTACGAGTTATTCAAGGTAGACGACTTTAAAGACTTTTTAAAAAGCGTATTGCACCAAAAGCCATAAAATCAGAAATTATTCTGTCATCACAGTTATTGTGATGTAAAAGTGTCACCATCATTCAATAATACGTATTAGAAGTATTATTAGAGACTATTGCACTATAAGCTCAAAGAGGCTTCATTTAGAAAGACACTTCAAAAAAACACAAATAAGAAAACTTTGATTTTCTTGTAAAATTAGTGATTTTTGAGACTTAAGACTTTTTATGTTTAGCATAAAATGATGAAAAAAGTAGGCAAAACGGCGTTTTGCAATGGTCTTAAATAAGAATAAAAGGTTAATAAAAAGTGCATTTGCTTAGTATATAAGTTAAAGAACACATTAATAAGCCACTCTAAAAAGGGTGGCTTTAATATTGTCTTTATTTGTAGTAGTACTATTTGGCTTGTATTCCGTGTTACCGCCATTGCCGTTTTCCGATTTAGTGGTGTAGTCATAAGGTTTTGTTCCCAAAATCTCTGTGTCTTTGTCAAGCCCACCATTGCCACTGCTAACACTTCAGGAAACGTTAAATGACCAGTCGTAGCCTTTATTTTTGTCTTTTATTTCCTCAAAGGTTAGGGTGTTGGTGTTGAGGGTTAAATCGCCACCCGGTTCAGTGGCAATGATAGCCCCTTTGATATGGGTGTTGTTTTCCACATAAATATCTACCTCGCTACGACCAACAATACTGGTCTGTTGCCCCACCCAGTCGGAATCTGTTTTGCCTTGATCTACAACAATATTGTTAACTTAATTTGCGACTAACACAACTTATTACATTTTACTATATTCTTTAATTGCAACGAGATCGCTAGTCCCATCCTGGAACTTTTTCATTTCTACAACTACTGTAGTTCCTGGAATAAACTCCCACTCCTCGTCTTCTGAGTCATAATCATTGTCTTCTGAAATAGTATAGATAGTATCGCGTATCCTTTCTGCTAGTATGTATTTATATGTAGAAACTCCTTCGTTTAACAACGAAACATATATTTTTGCTTTCATGATGTACCTCTTTAGCGGTTAGGTCATTAGTTGAGCGTTCAACGTTTGTGAGATATTAAGACTCAATGGATCAATATTATATTCATCTGACTCAGAGTCCCATAACGGATAACAGTAATAATCACACATCAACTTAAGTTTTCTCATTTCATTGCTCCAGCAGGGTTCTATCAAGCTTTTGCCACTCTTTCAAAGCCAGTTCATGAAAGCGTAGTTTATAGCTCATTTATATCCACTTCCACAAAAGGACCACCAGAACGCTCTTGCACTAGCTTTATATCTTCCAAATCTTCCAGACGCCCCAACAGCTTTTCATAATGAGCAGCAGACAATAGATAGGCTTCTGGCTTGTTGTGATTAAGCACGGCCACCGGGTTATCTTCTGCCTGGCTGAGAATAGCAGAAAAATTTCGCTTGAGTTCGGTAACACTCACTGTTTTTTCCGCATGAATAGTTTGCATGGCTTCCCTCTTGATATGTAATTTTATATCTTATTAGGTGCTTTATTTAGCATCAAAAAAAGCATTTGTCAACTCTACTGAATGTTTTATCTCGTTATTTTATCAATACTCTCAATTATAATCATTTTAGTGAAAAATAAACTTGTTAAAAAGTGCTCCGTTAAACCATGTTAGTCTAAGCTTTTCAAAATTAAAAAAAAATCATTTTTTTTTAAACGAATTATATATTTATTTTATAGCACTTTTTTTTAATGATGCTAGAATCCTAGTTATATTTTTATTAATATTATTAACAGGTTAAACATAAAAATATTCAATAGTCTTCATTATTAAATTTTTTAAGATTGGAAAAAAGCTATTAAAACGCCGTTTTATAAAAAATGGCGTGTTTTTATTTTTTTTATTTATCAATCAACATAAAACACAAAAGATAAAAAAAGGGGAAATTATGAGCGTATTATCAATACCCATAAAAAACGTAGATATAAAAGATAACCTTGCATGGATGAACGAGTTTGCCACCGAACAGCTTTTAGCATGTAGTGTCAGTAAATTGAGACAAGATAGACATAAACACAGAGGGTTACCGTATGCAAAAATTGGTAGAAGCGTCCGGTACAAGCTTATAGATGTGCAAGCGTACCTTGATCGTTGCAAAATCACCCCATTACAATAAGAAGCACCAGAGATCAACGTGGGAAGCAAAAGAAAATTTAAGGAGGAATTTCAAGCTTTTTTAGCACTGCAAGCTACAAAAAAATAGAACTAAAAGGAGTCAAGCACATATAAAAGTATTTATCTCAGAGTGTTACATAATTGTAGAAATAGAAGACAACATTCAAAGTAATATTATTACACCTATGTTTTAGGAAACATAGAAACACAAATTATATTAAAACATAAATAAGAGTGAAAATACACAAATAGCTTTATTGGTAAAGTTTATTTTTAGTTTGATATAATTTCAAGCTTTTTCACTTAGAACACAATATCTAATATCTTTCTATTTGTTAACAGTGCAAACAAATTATTTGAATTAGTATTAGGCACATTCACCTCCGAATTTTCATCTACACACTTCATGCTGTACCGTACTATTTTTCCACATATTTATTTAAACCTTTACCCAAAAACAAGCAATACTGTTTCGTTCGCAACGTATTTCTTTAGTTCTAGACAATCTATGTTTGAACCTAACTTATAATCGTTTATCGACATAGATAGGCAGGTTTTCAGTGATAGTCATGATTACCACGGGTAAGAAATCCTTATGCGAAAACTGGAGTAAAAATTTAGCCTAAAAACAGTTGAGCCGAGTCGAGACGTCAAGCGTAAAAGCTTAAATACAAGTAAAAAAAATCACAATATGCTTAAATAGAATGCTTTTCAATATCTGAATAATAAACGAATTTTATCTATATAATACAGACTGTTATGCGAGTAGCACTTCACATTTAACAAATAAGATGATAAAAATAATATTAAATAATATTAATTAGATATGATAGCTGCGTTGGTTATCAGTGTAAAAAAACAACAGTGCAAAAAAACACTAATATTAAAATATAAATATTATCAATATATTATATATTATATCGTGTTGTATTGCAATAAATTCATCAATATATTGCTTAGATAAGAAAACATTACAAACACGTATAACATGCTGTTAATATAGAATATTTATCTTTGGCACAGAAGATGCTAATTAAACATTACCGATTGGGATAAAAATCACAAGCACTGTGTTCCCATATATAAAAAATTTTCAGGAGAAATATTATGTCTTGTTGTGAAAATCTTTGCCTCTCTCCACAGGAAGAGCGTATTCTAGAAAAATCCACTAACCGTAAAGGTCGTGAGCGTATTTATAAAATTCTTGATCGTATTTTGTTCCAAATACCTATCATTGATGTTGAACGTGCCCGTTATTTTACTGAATCTATGAAGCAAACAGAAGGTCAGCTTTTAACCTTACGCTGGGCTAAAGCTCTAAAGCATATTGCAGAAAAAATGACTGTATATATTACTCCTGATCAGCTTATTGCTGGTCGTGCAGGTCAATTTGGACGTTATGGTATTTTATATCCTGAAATTGATGGCGATTTTTACGCTGTTGTTATGAAGGATCTACCTAATCGCGAAAAAAGTCCTTTTAAAATTTCCGATACAGATATTAACATCATTTTAGATGAAATCGCTCCTTACTGGGAAGGTAAAACTTATCACGAACATTTAAACAATGCTATGCCTGAAGATTTACGTGGCGTAACTTATGATGATGATCAGGGGTTAAAATCTAAGTTTGTTGTAAGTGAAACTTCTTCTTATCGCTCAGCCTTACAATGGGTGCATGATTATGAAAAAGTTTTAAGTCGTGGTATGCTCAATATTCAAGCTGAAGCACGTGCAAAAATGGCTCAACTAGACCAAGACAGTCCTGTTCAAGGTTGGGATAAAAAACCATTTTATGAAGCCATGATTATTGTTTGTGATGCTTTTATGATTTGGTCTAAGCGTCATGCTGATTTGGCTCGTACTCTTGCTGCTCAAGAAAGCGACCCTAAACGTAAAAAAGAATTATTAGAAATGGCTGATATTTGCGAAAAAGTACCTGCTCACCCTGCTACTAACTTCCGTGAAGCAATTCAAAGCCAATGGTTTGTTCAAATGTTCTCACGTATTGAACAAAAATCTAGTGCGATTATTTCAAATGGTCGTATGGATCAATACTTATTTCCTTATTTCAAAAAAGATATTGAAGAAGGTCGTATTACTAACAAAGAAGCTAAAGAATTGCTTGAATGCATGTGGGTTGAAATGGCTCAATTTATTGATCTTTATATTAACCCCACCGGTAATGAATTTAACGAAGGTTATGCTCACTGGGAAGCTGTAACAATTGGCGGTCAAACTCCAGAAGGCGAAGACGCTACTAACGATTTGTCTTATTTATTTCTTGAATCTAAACGTGAATTCCCGCTCAACTACCCTGATTTAGCTACTCGTATTCACTCTCGTTCCCCAGAGCGTTTTCTGAAAGAGATTGCATTAACTGTTAAAGACGGTTCTGGTTTCCCTAAGCTGATTAACGATGAAGAAGTTGTGCCTCTTTATGCCATTAAAGGTGCACCAATGGAAGCAGCATTAGACTACTCAGTGTCTGGATGCACAGAAGCTCGTCTGCCAAACCACGAAACTTATACTTCTGGTTGTGTTTACATCAACTTTGCCACTGCGTTAGAAATGCTAATGTATAACGGGCATATGTTGAAATATGGCGACCAAGTAATTGGCGTTGAAACTGGTGATGTTACTAAGTTTGATAGCTGGGAAAGTTTCTATGATGCTTACAAAGCACAACACATGAACTTACTCAAAAAAGCTTTTAAACAACAATATATTGTTGATTGTTTACGCCCTGAACACTTTGCTAGCCCTTTTGCATCAGTAATGCATGACCTTTGTATGGACAAGGCTAAAGACCTACAGTCTCAAAAAATTGAGGGCGGTTTAGACTTTTCCTATTTTGAATTCTTAGGTTATGGCACTGTTGTTGACTCTTTATCTGCTATTAAAAAGTTAGTATTTGAAGAGAAAAAACTCACAATGAAAGAAGTTGTTTCTGCTTTAAGAAATAACTTTGAAGGTTATGAACCTGTACGCGAAATGCTTCGTAACGCTCCTTGTTATGGCAACAATGACCCGTATGTTGACAGCATAGCAAAAGACATTGACCATATTACCCAAGTTTATGCTAAAAAATATTCTGACGAACGTGGTGTCAACTGCGACGTACGCTATGTACCAATCACCTCTCACGTGCCTTTCGGCAAGGTCGTCTCTGCGACTCCTAACGGACGTAGAGCATGGACAGCTCTTTCAGATGGTTCTTCAGCTTCTCATGGTGCAGATAAAAACGGACCAACCGCTGTTCTCTTGTCTAACTATCATACTAAAAACTATGGTTTAAAAAACCGTGCTTCTCGTTTGCTTAACATTAAGCTTTCTCCTAAGAGTGTATCCGGACATGATGGCACTGAAAAAATCGTAAATATTATCCGTACTTGGTGTGATCTGAAATTGTGGCACTTACAATTTAACATTGTAAACCGCCAAACTCTTGTGGCTGCCCAAGCTGAGCCTGATAACTACCGTAGCCTTTTAGTGCGTATCGCTGGTTATAGTGCTTATTTCTGTGATTTATCTAAAGACTTACAAAATGATATTATTGACCGCACTGAACATGCAAGCATCTAATTAAAAGTAAACACACACAATAGATAATAACCCTCTAACCACTGCCACTTTGAAATTCCAGAAAACGTTCAAAGTGGCAGTACTCTTTTTAGATTTACAGTTTTTTCGCTTAAGCCTTTAAATGAAAAATAATAATTTCAAAGGATTATAATATGTTAGATAAAAACCAAAAAGGTATTGTTTTTAACATACAAAAATTTTCAGTACACGATGGAAAAGGCATCAGAACTTTAGTTTTTTTAAAGGGTTGTCCGTTAAAATGTAAATGGTGTAGCAACCCAGAATCTCAAAAGCTAGCCATTGAAAAAGCTTATAACCCGATGCGTTGTTTAAGTGCTGAAATTTGTGGGCGTTGTGTACAATCTTGCTCATTTGGAACGATACAAAATATTGATGGTTTATTGTTTAATGACTTTTCTAAATGTCAGTCTTGTTTTAAGTGTGCCAATGCCTGCCCTTCTGGGGCCCAAACGGTGTATGGCGAAGAAATGACCGTTGATCAAGTATTACGCCGTGTTGAAGAAGATGGTGTGTTTTATTCTCGTTCTGGTGGAGGTTTAACTCTTAGTGGCGGTGAGGTGTTAATGCAACCAGAGTTTGTTAATGCGCTGTTGAGAGAAGCAAAAGTTCGCCATATCAATGCAGTAATAGAAACTTGTGGGCATTATCCCTACAAAAGACTCGCTGAAGCCTGCCAATATTTACAAACATTAATATATGACATTAAAAGTCTTTCTTCTGAAAAACATAAAGAATTTACAGGAGTTGGGAACAAGCTTATTTTAGAAAATTTTAAAAAAGTTTGCGAGGACTTTCCCAACTTAAAAATACTCGTGCGCACTCCTGTTGTACCTGGTTTTAATAATACTCAAGAAGATATTATTGCTATTCGCAACTTTTTACCTAAAACGCCAAATATTAGTTATGAATTGTTGGAATATCATAGAATGGGTGAACCAAAATATTCATATCTTGGGCGTAATTATGAAATGCACGGTAAAGCATTAGCACCTCAAGAGATGGAAACATTAAAACAATTAATTATATGAGTCTATTACAAAATATTTTCAAAATATAACTCAAATAAATAAAGAAAAAAATGCAACATAGTATTTTATATACTCTGTTGCATTTTCGCATTTATATAGATTAACAAACTGATTTAATAGCTACACCGTAACTTATTTATATTGATGTAAAAAAACATAAAAAAACGAATACTCCTGTGTTTTTTTGCAATGCTTAATGTAAGAAATTCTTAATTGTTGTGTGTATGCCTAATTAATGTTTGGCAGTAAAATATTTGTGTTTTTTTGCAACGAAAAAAAATAACAAAAGCTATGTTAAATCTCTTTCTTAACATGCTTATTTTATTATATTTTTTTTATATATAACAGTAATGCTTATCAATCTGTTAATTTTTTCTAAACAGTTAAAGCTAGAAGCTTATTTGAGTTATTAAATTTTTAAAACAAAAAGAGCAAAAAAGAACGCATTAACGCTATAATGTCTTGAAATGTATATAATTTTAATAAAATTCTAATATATAAATACTACATAAATAGATTTATTGTTTTATATTGAGATTTTTTTCACAGTGGCATTGTATTTGCTAATATACATTAGAGTTGTCTTGTTTTAAGAAGGTTTCTCGTTTTGTCCTTTATATAATTTTATATTTTTGAGAGGTCGTTAACTTGTGAAAATAATTGACTTTCGTTTCCGCCCTAATACTCCTGATGCTGTTGCGGGAATGTTAAACCATAAAGTTTTCGGTGATATGTTTGAGTTATTCAACTATGCCGAACGTGCTAACCCCCAAGAGTTAGATGATATAGTGAATGATCTCCGTGCTATGAATGTTGTAAAAGGTGTTGTTACTAGTCGTGATGCTGAAACGACCTATGGCTTAACCTCTGGCGACCAAGGTGTTTTGGCATTAATGCAAAAACACCCTGATTTATTTATTGGGTTTGCTGGTGTAGACCCACATAAAGGGATGAAAGCTGTTTATGGCTTAAATAAAATGGTGCTGGAACATGGCATGAAAGGAGTAGCAACAGACCCATATCTGGCTCGTATTCCTGCTGATCATGCTAAATACTATCCAATTTATTCAAAATGCTGTGAATTAAATATTCCAATTGTTATTACAACTGGACCCGCGACTTTAGTTAAAAATGCTGTGATGGAAGATGCACACCCTAAGCATATAGATAGAGTTGCCTGTGACTTTCCTGATTTAAAGATTGTTATAAGTCATGGTTGTTACCCTTGGGTTAATGAAGTGATTATGGTTGTTCATCGCCACAAAAATGTTTTTATGGAAATTTCAGAATACGAAGAAACTCCTTTTTCTGAAGGATACATAAAAGCCGCAAATACTTTGATTGGTGATAAAATGATTTTTGCTAGTGCCTCACCGTTTCTTGATTTTAAAAAACAAATAGCTCTTTATAAGAGTTTAGCGTTTAAAAAAGATGTTTTAGAAAATATTATGTATAATAACGCCGCAAAACTACTTGGCATAACAAATTAATTCTTTAAACTATCGATAAAAGGAAATAAAAAAGGAAATAAAATATGAGCAATACTACCGAATTTGACCAAGATAAAAACCTTCGTAAAATTGTAATATCATCTATATTAGGGGCTGTTATAGAATGGTATGACTTCTTTTTATACGGCGTTGTGGCTAGTTTATTTTTTAACCACTTATACTTTCCATCTTTTGACCCAACCGTTGGAACTTTATTGGCTTTTGCTACTTTTGCTATAGGCTTTGTGGCTCGCCCTTTGGGTGGTATTGTTTTTGGACACTTTGGCGATAAAATAGGTAGAAAAAAAGTACTTATTTTGACCTTACAAATTATGGGTGTTGCAACTGTTGGTATTGGTTTGATTCCAAGCTATGAACAGATCGGTATATGGGCTCCTATTTTACTTATTATTTGTCGTTTAGCTCAAGGTTTGGGCTTAGGTGGCGAATGGGGTGGGGCTGTTTTAATGTCTTTTGAATCTGCTCCAGCGAGCAAACGTGCGTTTTATGGTAGTTTACCGCAAATTGGTATGTCGTTAGGCTTATTACTCGCTACTGGTGTTATTGCTCTTCTCTCTGCTACTTTAAGTGATGAAGCGTTTTTAAGCTGGGGTTGGCGCCTTGCGTTTATTGCGAGTGCGGTGCTTCTGGCTGTTGGTTCTTATATGAGAAGCTCTATACATGAAACTCAAGATTTTAAAGAAGCTAAAGAACAAAGACCAGAAGTGAAATATCCTCTTTTAGATGCGTTTAAGCGTTATCCTAAGATGATGATTGCTTGTATGGGGGCACGTTTTATCGACGGTGTCTCTTTTAACGTATTTGGTGTGTATTCTTTAACATATTTAACAACAACCCATAATATTCACCGAGACGTAGCCCTAAGCTCCTTGATGATTGCGGCTATTGTTATGACGCTGTGTATTCCTTTTTGGGGTGCTGTTGCTGATAAAATAGGTAAAGCAAAAATTTATGGTGGTTCGGCATTGATGGTAGGTATTTTAAGTTTTCCGGCTTTTTGGATTCTGAATAACTACCCTGATCACTTCATGCTAGTTACATTAGCATTAGGTATACCTTTTGGTATCTTCCATGCTGCTGTATTTGGCACAATGGCCGGTTTATTCTCTGAAAGTTTTGATGCTTCTGTGCGTTATTCTGGTATCTCTTTTGTTTATCAATTTACAGCTATTTTTGCATCGGGTCTTACTCCAATGATTGCTATTACTTTAACAGAATGGAACGACCACCAACCTTGGTTCCTTTGTATCTATCTTCTTGTTGTTGCTATTATGAGTGCTGCCTGTACCGTATGGATGGCTCGCATGAGAAAACAACAATTATTAGATGGACATAATTAATATAATTAATATAATTAATTAGTTAAATATAAGTTATAACCATTGTCTTATTTCTAAAAAATAAAAATCAAGATAGTTTATAGCTAAGCTATTCCCTTTGTTGTAATAGGAGTTAATTTCTTTTATAACAAAGGGTTTTTGTTAAAGAGGAATGTTGACTGATAGTTATCAAAAAGTTTAACTATGGTCTTTGTTAATGGTCTTTTTAAAAAATTCAACTACTTGATTAATTTATTAAATATATCTTTAAGGTAATTATATAATGTTAAAAAATTATTTACACCAACTATGTGATGCGTTTAGTGACGCAATTTCCATTTCTGATAAAAATGGTATTATTATATTAGTGAATAAAAAAAATACTGAGTTAACTGGTATACCTAAAGAAGAAATGGTTGGTAGCTCTGTTGTCGAAATGATGCGTAATGGTGTTTTTGATGTTGTATTAAATCCAGAAATTGTTCAAACCAAACAGGCTATTACGCGAGTGCAAAATATTTCTAATGGTCGCACTTTGGTTTTAGACGGAAACCCTGTTTTTGATAAAGACGGTAATGTAGCTTTTGTTGTTACTTTTATGAGAGATATAACGGCACTAACTAACTTACGTCAAAAAATAGCTTCACAAAAAGAGTTATTAACAACATTTAAAATATTACAAGGTCAAAATAGAGAAACTCCCAAAGTCTCTAATAGCCTTGCAATGAGAAAATTGTATGCAGAAGTCGAAACTATCGCAGATACCGATGCAACTGTTTTATTGTTAGGTGAAACTGGCGTTGGTAAAGATGTTGTTGCAAGAGCTGTACATGCTAATAGCTTAAGAGCAGATAAAGTATTTATTAAAGTAGATTGCGGGAGTATTCCTGAAAATTTAATCGAAACAGAATTATTTGGTTACGCAACAGGTACTTTTTCTGGTGCGAATAAAAATGGTAAGGTGGGTCTTATTGAAGCTGCTGCTTCTGGTTCTTTGTTTTTAGATGAAATTGGAGAACTTCCGCTTAGCACCCAATCTCGTTTACTCAGATTTTTACAAGACAAAGAAGTAATGAGAGTCGGCTCTACAAGTTCTAAGTTTATTGATGCACGCATTATCGCCGCAACCAACAGAGATTTAGAAAAAGAAGTGGCGAAGGGGCGTTTTCGTAGCGATTTATACTATCGCTTAAAAGTTGCTGTGTTAACAATTCCACCTTTGCGTAAAAGAAAAGACGATATTCTTCCTTTAGCAACTTATTTTTTAAATCTGTTTTGTAATAAATATAATAAAAAAATAACTTTTAGCGAAGATGCCCAACATCTGTTACAACACTATACTTGGCCAGGAAACGTGCGCGAGTTAGAAAACATGATTCAAGGGTTAGTAATAACGGGGAAAAATCCCCTTGTTGAAGCCATGGATCTGCCTATAACTAAAGCCTTTAATAATAAGACAGAAGCAGATTTATTGAATGTAGGCTCTTTAGAAATAGAAGGTAGATCTTTTAAAGATATTATGAAAGACCTTGAAACCTCTGTAATAAAAGCGGGTTTAAAACGCTATGGCAATATTACAGAGCTCGCTAAAAACTTTCAGGTTGATAGAAGCACAATTTTCCGCAAGGTTAAAGAAATTGAAGGGCAAGAGAAAAAGAAGTATTAAAGATTTTTTTCGATAACGTCTTTAAGCATTTTGCATTCGAGACTAATTCCTACAACCATCTGTTTTAGCTTAGTATTTTACGATTAAAACTCCTTCATTCGCTTAATATTAGCCGTCTCCATCCACTATCTTGGGATTTCCAACGACAAAAAGCAGCACTGCTAACGCCGTATTCACGGCAAACATCAACCACAGTCCGCCCAGCCTCTGCCTGTTTTAAAATTTTAACAATCTGAAATTCACTAAATTTTGTCTTTTTCATAGAAAACTCCTGTCCGCACTTTGGACTAAAAGTCTCTCTTTTGAAATGGGCCTATTTTAGGGGAAGTAAACACTGGTATTAAATGCTATTTTCCTAAAAAAAGAGCCGACACGCTACCGACACCTTTTAAAATTTAATACTTTTATATTCAGTAATTGCAAATAGTTATATGATTAATTGCTACCTTTAGGAATTTGCACTTGTTTGGATTTATTTTATTAAATATTACTATGTATTTAACTTTGAGTTGTCTTTTCTCTCAACCCATCCAAATAATCAGCCCATTTTTGCATCATCTTTTTACGTTCTGGCAAGTATTCGGCATGGTTATAGGCTTTTCTTACTGCGTTTCTTTCACAATGTGCAAGTTGGCGTTCAATCCAATCTGAATTATACCCCATTCCATTTAACAGCGTACTAGCAGTCGAACGAAAGCCATGAATTGTCATCTCGCCTCGTTGATAGCCCATACGACGTAAAGCATTTAATAAGCCCATATCGCTAATAGGATTGCTGGCACTGGCAGGACTGATAAATAAAAATTCACTATGTCCAGAATGAGGCTGTAATTCCTCTAAAAGTTTTAATACTTGACTTGCCAATGGCACCACATGCACTGTTTTCATTTTCATGCGTCCAGCTGGAATAACCCATTCCGCTGTTTTAAAGTCAATCTCCGCCCACCTAGCTCCCCTTAGTTCATTTGAACGCACAAAAACATAAGGTAATATTTTTAAAGCATAAACTACGCTAAGATCACCTTGATAATTCTCTATCGACTGCAAAAGTAAACTCAACTCTTTAGGGTCTGTTATTGATGCAAGATGTTTTGTTTGAACTTTAGGTAAGGCTTCTGTCAAACCAGCGGTAATATCATACTTGCAATACCCAGCAAGGCGAGCATATCTGCAAATTTGCCCAGATATTTGTACAAGTCTATGAGCCGTTTCGATAGCTCCTTTTTTTTCTGCATGACTAACAGCAAACAAAATATCAGCTGGTTCTAAGTTAGAGATTAATTTTGTTCCAATATAAGGAAATATTTGGTTTTCTATGCGTGATAAAATTTGTTTTCTATATTCTTCTGTTAAATGCACTGTTCTTTTATTAAACCATTCACGCCCGACAGATTCAAAAGTAGAAACTAACTCTTTTTGCTTTGCTACTGTTTTAGCTTTTTCAACCTTTTTTTGTTCACTAGGGTCTACTCCATTCGCTATAAGTTCTTTAGCCTCATCTCGCCTTTTTCTAGCTTCTTTTAAAGAAACTGCTGGATATGCACCAAAAGCTAACGTTTTTTGTTTGCCACCAAATCGATAAGCCAAACGCCAAAGCTTCCCGCCTTTTGGTTCAACCTGCAAATACAAGCCACCACCATCTGTTAGTTTTTGTACTTTATCAGGAGCTTTTAAACTGCGTAAAAGCGTGTCTGTTAATTTCATAATGTTGGTACTCTATCTTTAAATTATAAGTTAAAGAAACAAAAATACCAACAACACTTAAAAAAACTTTGTTATTTAAGACTCTTAACATTTGTTGGTATTTACAAATTAACGCTCTCAACAAGCTCAACATACCAACATTAATACCAACAAATTGTTGGTATGTCAATGGATTCCACTGGACACCATCAAACAACCAACCCCCACAAAAGCAAAGCCCCGTAAGGCTTTTTGGACTTTACGGGGCTTTATAAAACTCTATTTGGCGGAAGTGCATAGGAGTCGAACCTACAAACGGGTATTAGCCGTCCACTGGTTTTGAAGACCAGGCGTTACACCGGTAACGAAACACTTCCGAATTTTATTATAATAATGAAACAATCTTTTGACTGAAAAAAATTAATAAAACAAGTTGAACAATTTAACAAGTCTTTTGTTCGCAAAAACGAGTTGAGACTTTTGCACAATAGGCTCAAAGTGGCTTTCGTCAAAAAGACACTCCAAAAACCACGAATAAGGACACTAGGCTGGCTTTGCCTGCCATTGAGATTTGGGGACTTGGGGGCTTCGGAGGATACCCCTGAAACAAAGGGAAAATTTAATTTTCCTGTAAAATTAGTGGTTTTTGTGGCTTAAGACGTTTCATACTGTGTGCATACAGAGCATATAACGATGACAAAGAACGCAAAACGGAGTTTTGCAATGGTTTGAGTTTAGGAAAAGTATTTTGATAGTATCATTAAAAAAACGCCCCAAAGTTATAAACCAAGAGGCGTTTTTGTTACTAACAGACGTTTTTGTTAAATAAAAACTAAAAAATTAATCTACTTTATAAAAAGCGTTTGCTCCCGCCTTACAAACAGGGCATTTATCATTGTGTGGACCTTCGTGAGTATAGCCACAAACATTACAGATATAATAATCTACATCTTTAAGCTTGCCTTCGGCTTCTAGGGCTTTTTTATAAAGTTTTGCGTGTACTTCTTCTACTTCATTAGCGAATTTAAAATAAGTAGCCGCAGCTTTATTACCTTCGGCTTCGGCTTCTTTGATCATTTGAGGATACATGCTTGTAAACTCATGAGTTTCACCGGCAATAGCGTCTTTAATGTTTTCTAAAGTAGAATGAATTCCGCCGGCAATACGCAAATGACCATGAGCATGAATGGTTTCAGCTTCAGCAGCAGCACGGAAAAGTTTAGCAACTTGAGTAAAACCTTCGCTCTCGGCTT
The DNA here is from genome assembly GCF_900143255.1 of Desulfovibrio litoralis DSM 11393. Taxonomy (NCBI): domain Bacteria; kingdom Pseudomonadati; phylum Thermodesulfobacteriota; class Desulfovibrionia; order Desulfovibrionales; family Desulfovibrionaceae; genus Desulfovibrio; species Desulfovibrio litoralis. Next base: position 80,426 of record NZ_FRDI01000002.1, on the reverse strand, counting down.
TTTTAGCATAAGCTAAATATTTACGGTTAGCTTGAGATTCACCGGCAAAGGCAGCCATTAAGTTTTCTTGTGTTTTTGACATAATAATTTCCTTTTATTTTAAGTTTATAATTAACTAACACTAACAACAATTATTACTATTAAGCTATTCTTTAGATTTTGTAAAGCAGAAAAACAAAAAAATATTATCATTATATTAAGCATAAAAAATTATTTGTCTATATCGTAACATCATATAAGAAAAATCGCAAAACCACAATAATCAAACCTTGGCTTTTTACAGCTATTTTAAACTTGCTGTACAAATTTAACTAAGTTATACTGAGTTATGCTTTCTATAAAAAGATAAAGATAAAAACAACATAACAAAAAGAAAAATATAATGCGTATAAATAAAGCCTTAGCACAAGCCGGCATTTGTTCCAGGCGTAAAGCGGACGAACTTATTAGCCAAGGACAAGTCCGTATAAACGGCGAAACCGCACAAACAGGTCAAGATGTTGATTTAAGTCAAGACACAATATTGATTAATGGACGAAAAATCGAATTAAACCAAAACGCCCAAGCGGAAAATTTTTGTTATCTACTCCTCAACAAGCCGATTGAAATTGTCTCAACAGCTAAAGATCCGGAGGGTAGAAAAACCGTTTTAGACCTTGTGCCTGATACTTTTTTAAAACTGCCAAACAATCAAAAACGCAGAATTTATCCTGTTGGTCGTCTTGATTATTTTTCTGAGGGTCTAATTTTATTAAGTGATGACGGTGAGTTAACACATAGGCTCACCCACCCTTCTTTTAATTTACAAAGAGAATATATTGTCGCTGTGCGTGGTAAACTTACGCCTGAAATGCAAAATATTATGCAAAAAGGTATGACGTTAAGCGAGGGAGACAAACTCGCCCCTATGCAAGTTGAAATTTTATCTCCACAAACCAATAATTATCGCCACCTCTTTGGCTACCTGCATAACAACGAAAATACTATTATAAAAATGACCTTGATTCAGGGCTTAAATCGCCAAATTCGTAGAGTTTGTCGTGATTTGGGTTTAACAATACTTAAACTTTGTCGTATATCGCATGGCCCAATCCAATTAGCTGCTTTACCTACGGGAAAAGTTCGCTCACTTAGCGAACAAGAAATTAAAGCACTTTATGCTTCTGTTAGGCTAGACAAATGAATAAACTAAGTGCCAAGATGCCATCGGCGACCAGCGGTTATATTTTTGTTTTATTTGCCGCTACTTGTTGGGGTCTTATTGGTCCTTTAGCAAAGTTTATTTTAGCGCATGGTAAGCTTACGCCTGAAATGCAAAATATTATGCAAAAAGGTATGACTTTAAGCGAGGGAGACAAACTCGCCCCTATGCAAGTTGAAATTTTATCTCCACAAACCAATAATTATCGCCACCTCTTTGGCTACCTACATAACAACGAAAATACTATTATAAAAATGACCTTGATTCAGGGCTTAAATCGCCAAATTCGTAGAGTTTGTCGTGATTTGGGTTTAACAATACTTAAACTTTGTCGTATATCGCATGGCCCAATCCAATTAGCTGCTTTACCTACGGGAAAAGTTCGCTCGCTTAGCGAACAAGAAATTAAAGCACTTTATGCTTCTGTTAGGCTAAACAAATGAATAAACTAAGTGCCAAGATGCCATCGGCGACCAGCGGTTATATTTTTGTTTTATTTGCCGCTACTTGTTGGGGTCTTATTGGTCCTTTAGCAAAGTTTATTTTAGCGGAAGGAATAAGCCCTCAAGAAATTTCGTTTTGGCGTTCGGTTTTTGGTGGAGCATTTTTTTTAATCCACGCTATAGTCTGTAATTTATTACACACAACTTTCAAAGAAAAAATTATCTTTTCTCTTTTTGGGGTGGTGGGAGTCGCCATACTTTTTACTGTTTATCAAATTGCGGTTAAAGAAAGCGGTGCGGCTTTAGCGGCTATTTTATTATATACCGCCCCTATCTGGGTAATTATTTTTTCCGCCCTGTTTTTTAACGAACCTTTTACTAAAATAAAAACAACTTCTGTGTTCATTGCTCTTTTAGGAGTTGTTTTATTAAGTAGCTCCGGAAACGCTTCAAACACTCAAATTAGCATAACGGGAATAGTCTGTGGACTGCTCGCCGGTTTTTGTTATTCTTTGCATTATGTATTTACCAAAAAATATTTAAGCAAACACTCTCCCATAACTTTATACGCTTATTGTCTGCCTTTTGGTGCATTAACGCTTTTCCCCGTTACTGAGTTTGCCAATAAAACAAACTCCGCTTGGGCTATTTTGTTTTTTTTGGGTTTTTTATCTACTTATCTTGCATATTTTAGTTATTGCAAAGGTATGATGCGTTTAAACGCCACAAAAGTCGCAGTAATCGCCAACCTTGAACCGGTTATCGCTTCGCTACTTGCTTGGTGGTGGTGGGGAGAGCTATTTCCACCTTTAGGTCTGTTGGGTGCGAGCTTAATATTTTTCGCGATCTTTTTGATTATCTTAAAAGAACCCAAAAAAACTTAATTAAGACTATTGTATTCTTGTTTTAAGCCCGCTCTATAAGATAAAAATTTTGTGGCTATTTTGTTTTTTTTGGGTTTTTTATCTACTTATCTTGCATATTTTAGTTATTGCAAAGGTATGATGCGTTTAAATGCCACAAAAGTCGCTGTAATCGCCAATCTTGAACCGGTTATCGCCTCGCTGCTTGCTTGGTGGTGGTGGGGAGAGCTGTTTCCGCCTTTAGGTCTGTTGGGTGCCAGCTTAATATTTTTCGCGATCTTTTTGATTATCTTAAAAGAACCCAAAAAACTTAATTAAGACTATTAACAATAGTATTGTAGTGGCTTTCGTTAAAAAGACACTACAAAAAACACTAATAAAAACAATGCGTTGCCTTTGTATGCCAGTGAACTTGGGGCTTCTGAGGGTATCCCCGAAACAATGGGTGAAATTTAATTTTCCTGTAAAATAAGTGAGTTGCGTGACTTAAAGGCGTTTCATGCTAGTGTTGCAGAACATAAAACAATGAAAAACACACGCATAACGAAGTTGTGCTATGGTCTTAATTAAGACTATTGTATTCTTGTTTTAAGCCGTCTTTTAAGATAAAAATCTTGATTGTTATATTTTTTTATATTATAAATTTGCATATTATTTTTTATGTCATTCAAAAAAAACAAGTATTCTTAAAGAGCAACTAACACATGACCCAAGAAGCTATAAAGTCTACCGTTACAGGATACATAAGACCTATAATCGCCGAAAATGACAAAGAACTTGAAAAAAACGCAAAAATATCCCTTGTAACCACAAGCGGAGAACAGTACATCATACTCCCTAAAGGGGCGGGGAACGATCTTTTAGAACGCTTAAACGCAAACATTACCGCAACAGGTAATATCTTTAACGAAAATGAACGTAGTTATTTTTTTGTAAGAGATTATTCGTTTAATGACGACTTGGAACATGAATGGTACAACGATGAATATTAAAAAATATCAATTTATTACCCGCAAAATTTGCACTTTATATGAAACAAGCCTCATTTAAACTCAACCTTGACCCGAGTTCAAATAATGCCGAACTGTTATTTTTCGGAGACTGGCGAGTATTAAACCTTGATACTGTTAATCAAGAGTTAAACTCGACTCTCAAAAATAAAGGTTTTGTGTCTTTATTAAAAAGTAAAAAAAAAAATAAATGCCTGTTAAATTGTACTGAGTTAAACTCGTTAGATACTGCCGGTGCTTTAATTATTACTTTAATAAAAAATAAAATACAAAAATCAGGTATTCAAACAGAATTTATTAACACAACCCAAAACCAAGAACAACTCTTTACCTTAGTTAATACAAAAGAAGAAAAACAAGAAAAAGAACAAGTTTCACCCTTACTTGTAACTCTTACCAAAATCGGTGAACGTGTTATTAACGAATGCAAAACCTTTGTTCAAGTTTTGGCTTTTCTCGGGTTATTGGTAACTAAGCTTATTAAAGAACTGCTTCAACCGTGGAAACTGCGTTGGACTTCTGTCTTTTATCATATGGAACAAGCCGGAGTTATGGCTGTTCCGATTGTCGGCTTACTATCATTTTTAATCGGTATGGTCTTATCTTATATGTCAGCCGACCAATTAACCAGACTAGGGGCCCAACCTTTTGTCATAAATCTTTTGTCTGTCTCTCTTTTAAGAGAACTCGGACCGATGTTGACGGCGATTGTTGTTGCCGGACGTTCCGGTTCGTCTTATACCGCAGAGATTGGGGCAATGGTCGCCAACCAAGAAATTGACGCCATGCTCGTTTCGGGCTTTGAACCAATACGCTATTTAGTTATTCCGAGGGTTTTGGGGCTTGTTATTACCCTGCCCTTACTTGTTTTTATCGCCAATATTCTAGGTTTATTGGGTGGTTGGTTTGCCTTAAAAATAAGTTTTGATATGGACTTATTCTCTTTTGTCTCTCGCCTTCAAGAAGTAATTTCAACAAACAGTATCTGGGCGGGTCTTTTAAAAACCCCCGTGTTTGCCTTGGCTGTTGCTCTTATCGGTTGTTATCAAGGTTTTCAATCAACGGGAAGTGCCGATTCGGTTGGAAAACTTACAACAAAGTCAGTCGTGGAATCTATTTTTATGGTTATTGTGATTAATGCTATTTTTGCAATTATTTATAAAAACATAGGTTTTTAAAACAATGAATAAAGCTACAATAATAAAATTGCATAATATCACAAACCGCTTTGGGAAACATACCGTTCATAAAAACTTAAACCTTGATGTTTATAAAGGTGAAGTTTTAAGCCTTATTGGTGGATCCGGTTCGGGAAAAAGTGTTTTGCTACGCTGTATGTTAGGGTTAAGACACCCAACCCACGGAACTGTTTCGGTTTTTAATACCAATATTCAAAAAGCGAGTGAAAGCGAACTTCAAAAATTAAGAAAAAGATGGGGCGTTTTATTTCAAGGCGGTGCTTTATTTTCTTCTTTAACCGTAAAAGAAAATATCGCTACCCTACTAAATGAATATACAAACTTAAACAATAAATTAGTTAACGAAATAGCTATGTTAAAAATACGCATGGTCGGACTCCCCGAAAATTCCGCTGATAAATACCCCTCTCAATTATCCGGCGGAATGATCAAAAGAGCCGGTCTCGCAAGAGCTTTGGCTCTCGACCCCGAACTTTTATTTTTAGATGAACCAACGGCGGGTCTAGATCCAATCAGCGCCGAAGCGTTCGACGCTCTTATAGTTTCTTTAAAAGAAACCCTCGGTCTAACCGTCTGTATTGTAACCCACGACTTAGATACTTTATTTGCCATTAGCGATCGTGTTGCCGTTTTAGCCGAAAAAAAAATCGCCGCTATCGGAACAATTGACGAGGTTAAACAAGTTCCACTACCTTGGATTCAAGAATATTTTAACGGAAAACGTGGACGAGAAGTCTCCGGAACGCAAGAAAAAAACAAACTTTAAATTATCAACAATATATTAATATTGCCAATCACTTTGGAGGCAAAATGGAAATTCGCGCAAGTTACGCATTAGTAGGACTTTTTACTTTATTAAGCATTGTTGGCTTAATAAGTTTTAGCCTATGGAGTGCTTCAAACAATAATCAAAACGATCAGATGATGTATGAGGCTGTTTTCAGCGGTAGCGTAAGTGGTCTTTCTGTCGGCAACGATGCCCTGTTTAACGGGGTAAGAGTTGGTCAAGTTCGTCGTATAAATTTAGACCAAAAAGATCCGTCTTTGGTTAACGTACTGGTTGAAATCTCCGATGATACACCGGTCAGAAAAGACTCTGTCGCAAGACTTGAAGCAAGAGGCATGACCGGATTGGCGGTTGTTTCAATCTCCGGCGGTTCCGCCGAAAGCCCCCTTTTAGTTCCCACCGCTCAAGAAAGAATACCAAAGATACAAACTATTTCATCACCTCTTGACGTTTTTTTGAGTAACGCCCCTGAAATGATCACAGCGGCAAATAAAGCCATGCAAAATGTTCAGGCTATGCTCAGCGAAGAAAACCAAAAGTCGATTAAAGAGATCCTAGAATCAACAGACACAATCTTATCAAACATCGCCAATGGAGCAGACTCTATGCCTGTTGCCATGAACAATTTAGCGAAAGCAAGTCAGGACTTAAATAAATTAATCAATAACCTAAATAAATTAAGCAACACAGAACTAAAAGGAACCCTAACTGAACTAAACCAAACGATAAAATCAATTAATAACATTTTGAAAAAATCAGAACCAAGTATTACCCTGTTTGCGACAGAAGGCTTAAACGACGCACGCAGAGCCATTTCTGAAGCAAGATTATTACTCGGAACTTTAAACCGTGTTGCCTTAAAACTTGAAAGCGATCCAAGACGCTTTTTCTTTGGAAATACCTTACCGGAGTATAGTGCAAAAAATGAAAAATAATATAAAAAAACTATTCTTAAGTTTTGTTTTAGTCTTAACTTTGCTGAGTTTTGGTGGCTGTATCGGCAGAATTTTAGACGCAGGCCCTGCCCCCGATAGAGTTCTTTTAAATATCAATAACGAAAAGGTAAGAGAAACGCCCCTGCCTTATCAAGTTCTCGTTCCTATTCCCGAACTCGGTTTTGATTTAGATACCGATAATATTGCCTTAATCTTTGACGGAAACCTTGTACGCTATTTAAGCGGTGCAAAATGGTCAAGCCCCGCTCCAAGATTAATTCAGCGTCTCGTCTTAGACTCTCTTGAAACAAGTAACATACTCAACGGCGTTTTAGACGAAACTAGCGGAATTTTTCCTGATTATCGTTTAACAGTCAGCGTCAGAGAATTTCAATTTACTTACCCTGAGGTCGGGGGAATTCCAACAGCGAGCGTAACATTTCACCTGCGTATAATTAATACGAGAGATGCAAGCATCTTAGGTTCCACGCAAATCACAAAATCTACAAAAGCAACAGACCGCACTTTAAGAAGCATGATTATTGCTATGGAAAGCAGTATGAGCGAAGTATTAAAAGAAACAAACAGCTTTGTGGAAAATACTTTTAGCAAAACAACAAAAAAGAAAAAATAATAATTACATAAAAATTTATTAGTATATTAGGAGAAAAACTATGTCATTAGGTATGCGTATCAAGCGTATTCTATTAATTATGTTGGGAATATATATCGGACTTTTCCTTTGTTTTTTAGCTTACGATTTTTATAAAAATCCAAGACTTACTACAAGTGAATCTTGGCAATTGGAATATTACGACAACAATCCCGTTCCCGCTCAAACAAAGAAAAATTATGCAAGTATAACATATGCCGCACCAGCAAAAGCACCATCAATCTCTGCCATGGTGGAACATACTCCTAGCGAAAATACATTTTCCAACAAACAAAAAGGTGAACAAAAGTTTGAAAAAACAGCTTCGATTAATGCAAGCTCCCGAGCTTTTAACGAAGATGAAAAGAAAATACGCAATTTAATCAGTGAACAAAAAGCGATTATTCAAGATGAACAAACTTTAGGGCGTAAAAGCTCAAGGCGTCTTCACTTAATTATCGGTGTTACCCCTGCTAGCTTTGATACTTTTTATGAAGCCGCCCAAAAAATAGGTACTGTTCGTAGCGTTTCTACCGAAAAACAAGACCGAACAAACCACTTTCTAACTTTAAAGGCAAAAAGAGCCTCTTTGGAAAGTACAAAAGCTTCCCTCGTTGAATTAAAAAAACATGAAGGAAAAATTGAAGATTTTATAAAATTGCAAAATCGTATTCTTGAAGTTGAACAAGAACTACAAACACTTGGCGTTTCACTGGGTGAGTTTGATGAAATCAATGCCTTTTTTACCGTACGTTTTTCTTTGACAGAAGAACAACTTGTAATTCATCACCCAACAAGTATAATTACAAGAGCTATTGAAGCCTTTTTATACGCAACAGGCGTCTTTACTGCCGGACTAAGTCTTTTCTTTTTTGCAACTTTAACGGCGTTTATCTTGCTACTTGCAATTGATCGCTTTAAGTTAATTCAAAAGTTTGTGAATTATCCGGAACAAACCAAAAAATAAACGTCATAAAGTAAGACCATTGCAAAACTCTGTGTTGCGTGCTTTTATCATAGTTTTATGCTCTGTATACTATAGTTAAAACGTTTTAAAACACAAAAACACTTATTTTACAGGGAAATTAAATTGTCCTTATTCGTGTTTTTTGGAGTGTCTTTCTAAAGAAAGCCGCTTTGCGACTATTGTGCAATCGTCATAAAGTAATCTAGCAAAACCCAAATTACCAAAAAACTTTGCGTTAAAATTATTGCTTTAAAACGTTTAAAGTTTTATACTAAGATTTTAATTTATTAAATGTTGTCAGATTTTATATAAAAAAGAATCTAACAAAACTCTTTGAAGAGTTGAATATTATAATGAGGATAATAAATGATAGAGCGTTATACCAGACCGGAAATGGGTGCATTATGGACTATAGAAAGTCGATTAAGAGCTTGGCTTGAGGTTGAGTTGGCTGTTTGTCAAGCTTGGAATGAACGGGGCATAATTGACGACGCAGCCATGAAAGAAATCAAAGAAAAAGCTGACTTTGACGTTAACAGAGTTTTGGAAATTGAAGAAGAAACTCGCCATGATGTTATTGCTTTTTTGACGGCTGTTGAAGAAAAAGTTGGTCCTTCCGCACGCTTTATTCACCTTGGTTGTACATCATCAGATATTGTTGATACGGCTAATGCCCTACTCTTGGTGCGTGCCGGAAATATGATTTTAAAAGCTTTTGACGGCTTACTTTTAACCTTGAAAGAACTCGCTTTAAAAACAAAAAGCCAACTTTGTATAGGACGTACACACGGAATTCACGCCGAACCAACAAGTTTTGGTCTTAAAATCTTAGGTTTTTATGCTGAATTTCAAAGACATAGAGCCAGATTTGTCAACGCCATCGAAGGGATCAAAGTCGGAAAAATCTCCGGTGCTGTCGGAACTTACGCTATGCTTGACCCTGAACTTGAAAAACGCATCTGTGAAATATTGGGGCTTGGCGTTGAAACCGTCTCCACTCAAATTATTTCACGCGACAGATACGCTGATTATTTTACCGCCTTAGCACTAACAGCCGGCGGAGTAGAACGTTTATGCGTTGAATTACGCCACCTGCAACGTACTGAAGTTTTAGAAGTAGAAGAAGGCTTTGGAAAGGGACAAAAAGGCTCTTCCGCCATGCCACACAAAAAGAACCCTATTTCTGCTGAAAATATGGCGGGCTTATCACGTCTTATCCGTACTAACGCCTTAGCTTCTATGGAAAATATGCCTCTTTGGCACGAAAGAGATATAAGCCACTCTTCTGTTGAACGTGTCATTATGCCTGACTCAACCATTTTAACAGATTATGTACTCAACCGTTTAACTAAATTAATAGCCAATCTAGTTATTTATCCTAAAAATATGGAACGTAACCTTTGGTTATCTCACGGTTTATTCTTTTCTCAACGCGTCTTAACCGCCCTGATTGAAAAAGGCGGAAAAAGCGATAAACAACTCTCTCGCCAAGAAGCTTATGTCATGGTACAAAAATGTGCCATGCAAAGTTGGCAACAAGGGGTTCCGTTTACCGACTTAGTTTATGCTGATACTGAAATTCGTAAATATTTAAAACAAAGCGATCTGTCGGAAATATTTGATTTAAAATATTACTTACGCCATGAAGATACTATTTTCAAACGTGTTTTAGAAAAAGCTTAAGCTCTAATAAAAATTATTCAACTTAAAATGCCCTGAAAGATTAAATGTTTTTCAGGGCTGTTTTTAATAAACACAAAAGTTAAAGCCATGTTACAATTTATATCTCGTCCGTTCTCACGCACTTTGCGTAACGCATTAATCAGGCAACACCCTTGGTTTTCTTGTTGTGCGTCTTGTAGCGAGATCAAAAAACCCGTTAAAAACAATCTTTGCACATCGATCTCTCCTAACTTTAAGGTTGACTTGGTTTTAATGCCTCAAAACTCAGAGCTAAATTTCAAACACCAAAAAGAACTTTTCGCCCTGTCTCTTAAATTTTTTCTAAACGGCTTTCCTTGGGTCAGAAAAATTATTGTTACGGGCTATGAACCCGCATGGTTGAATTCATTAAATTTAAAGCAAAGCCAAAAAGAAAAGCTTACCTGCTATGACTTTAAGTTCCACAATAAAGTCAACCAAGACGATAAACTTATCCGAACTATTTTAAACGCAATATTAAACGACGCATCTTTATCAGAACATTTGCTGATTGCGACAACAGACACTTTTGTTAAAAATCAAACTAGTTTGTTAGATTATTTTACCCCTAACGGTATTCCGCTAAACTACCTTAACCCAATGTTGACCGAAGAAAATTTAACAGAGTTAAATGAGCTTTTATCAAAACCTTTAGCTCTACAGACAATAAGCTCAACAACAGAACAGGCTTTTTTCCAACAACCTTTGGCAACCACAAAAGAAAGTTTAAAAGAAATATTTTATGAGTGTCTCAAAAACGATTCACTGAATAAAGATTTTTTCTCTTATACCCTTCCCAGTTCAGCCTATATCTT
>NZ_FRDI01000002.1:54853-69078 GCF_900143255.1 Desulfovibrio litoralis DSM 11393 | reverse complement strand
AGCCTTTGAATTTCTTTACCTAAGTCTTCAATAGACTTATGATCATAGGCTGCCGGGTTTTCCGGTTCAGCGAGTGGGTAATACTTTGTTGATTGTTGCGTAGGAATAAATAAAGAGCTAAAAGCTGTATCTATCTCTTTTACAACACTTTTTGGCGTAATATTGTGTTCAAGGTTATAAGCAATTTGTTTAGTGCGTCTTCTCTCGCTCTCGTCTAAGGCTGCCCGCATGGACTTTGTAATATTGTCTGCATACATAATCACTCGCCCGCCTGAGTTTCGAGCCGCCCGCCCAATTGTTTGAATAAGAGAGCCGGTTGACCTTAAAAACCCCTCTTTATCGGCATCTAAAATCGCCACAAGCGAAACTTCGGGAATATCCAAACCTTCTCGCAAAAGGTTAATTCCCACCAAAACATCAAATTCTTTTTGACGTAACGCCTGAATAATCGCCATACGCTCAAGCGTATCAATATCAGAATGTAAATATTTAGTTTTTACCTCATGTTGATTACAAAAATCTGTCAGCTCTTCCGCCATGCGTTTAGTTAAAGTCGTAACCAAAACTCTTTGATTTAAAGTCGCTCTCTTTTTACATTCCGTAAGCAGGTCTTCGATTTGTCCTTTAGTCGAGCGAATTTCAATATCCGGGTCAATAATACCGGTTGGGCGAATAATTTGTTCAATCACCAAACCTTGGGCTTTTTCAGTTTCCCAACGCCCCGGAGTCGCCGAAACATAAACGCTCTGATCTATTCTTTCCAAAAATTCCGTAAAATCTAAAGGGCGGTTGTCTAAAGCCGAAGGTAAACGAAAACCATAACTTACCAAAGTTGATTTTCGAGACATATCACCTTTATACATAGCTCCCACCTGTGGGATTGTAATATGAGATTCGTCAGCAAACAATATAAAGTCTTTCGGAAAATAATCTAACAAACAAGAAGGAGGCGAACCTTGTTCACGCCCGTCCAAGTGTCTTGAATAGTTTTCAATTCCATTACAATATCCAAGCTCTTGGAGCATCTCAAGGTCAAGTTGAGTGCGTTGTTCAAGGCGTTGAGCTTCGACTAATTTGTTATCTGATTGAAGTTCACTTAATCTAACTTGTAATTCCGTACGAATATCACTCATAGCTCTGGTCAAATTATCACGATCAGAAACATAGTGGCTCGCAGGGAAAATAACCGTTTTGGTGGTTTTATTTAAAACTTCGCCTGTTAGCGGGTCAATTTCTCGAATGCTTTCTATTTCGTTACCAAAAAACTCTATGCGTAACGCACGTTCATGATGATAAGCCGGAATAATCTCAAGGGCATCACCACGCACTCGAAAAGTTCCACGGTGGAAATCATAATCATTTCGTTCATATTGTACTTCCACTAAACGAGTAATTAAAGCATCAAGCTCAAGTTTTTGCCCTTCTTCAATCGGAATAACGAGGCGTGCATAATATTCAGGCGAACCTAAACCATAAATACAAGAAACAGAGGCAATAATTATCACATCTCGTCTGGTTAAAAGCGAATGAGTTGCGGCGTGGCGTAGTTTATCAATATTATCATTAATGGAAGAATCTTTTTCTATATAAGTATCAGAAGTCGGAACATAAGCTTCGGGCTGATAATAATCGTAATAACTGACAAAATATTCAACGGCATTTTCAGGAAACAACGACTTGAATTCATTATAAAGCTGGGCTGCCAAAGTTTTATTTGGTGCTAAAATAAGAGCAGGACGCTGTACCCTTTCAATAGTCTTAGCCACGCTAAAAGTTTTTCCCGAACCTGTTACGCCGAGTAATATTTGGTCTTTAATTCCTAAATTGAGATTTTCAACCAAGCTATTGATCGCTGTTGGTTGATCGCCCTTAGGTTCATAAGGACTATGTAAAATAAATTTTTTGTTTTCCATATTTTATGTCTTTTAAAAAAGTATTATTTCTATATCGTTGCAAAATTCCGTTTTGAGTTCTTTACCATCGTTTTATGCTCTATACCCACAAAGCATAAAACATCTTAAAATACAAAAAACTCATTTTACAGAAAAATTAAATTTGATTTTATATTTCCCCAAAAGCCCCAAGTTTACCCCAGGCAAAGCCACATTAGTATCTTTTATTCGTGCTTTTGGAAGCGTTTTCCTCTCAAAATCAGCCTTAAAACGATTCTGTAATAGTCTCTATCAGTTTTCTTTATTGTTTTCGTTTAAGAACTTGACAATCATTATCAGAATAGTTAAATTTAAGCAAATGATGACAGGATTATTAAGTAGCTGTTTATATAATAAAATCTGCCTCAACCAAAAAGGTCAAACCATGGACACTACAGATCCTTTAACAAAAGCTGATAAAACGTGTACTTTATCCGAAATGCCAAACGGTGCAAGAGTTAAAGTTACCGGTTTTTCTTGTGATAAGGCTTTAAGAAGTCGGCTTTGTGCCTTAGGAATTACCCCCGGAACAGAACTCGACCTTAAACATATTTGTAATGCTTTATCAGTAAAAGTCAAAGAGTGTAACTTGGTTATTGACGATAATGTCGCTTCTGAAATTTTATGTACACCTTTATCAGAGTGTTGCTGTAAAAAAAAGAGAGGTTTCGGCTGTTTAAAAAAATTACTTTCTAAAACAGACGAATAAAAATTTTATTAAAGCATATATTTTCACTAAAATATAAAAAAGAGAATGAAATTATGTCTACAGACAATCTTGTTTACCTTGTGGTTGTTTTTGCTATTATTTTTGTCTTAATGCGTTTTTTAAGCGGATTTAAAGGCGGTGGCTGAGGTTGCGGAACATCTTGTAGTTTACAAGACAAAGATAAAAAAGACAAAGCCGTTTGTGATAAAATCAAAGACATGAAAGAACATAGAAAAAAATAATACAAAATAAAACCGAGTTTTTACTATTTCGGTTTGTTTAATATGAAATAAAGAGAGTATTATGACTAAGGAAATAATTGGGTTACGTTCTTTAAAAGTAGGACAAAAAGCTGTTGTGAATAAAGTTAATGCCGAAGGCGACCTCGGTAGGCGTATTAGAGAAATGGGTCTAGTTCCCGGTTCAGAAATAGAGATAGTCGGAAGGGCTCCTTTAAATGACCCTGTTGCCTTACGCTTAAAAGGTTTTACTTTATCACTGCGTAATAACGAAGCAGATTATATTACCGTTAATATTGCTTAAAACGCTATAAAAAACTTTAAAATATTTTTTTTATAATATAACTATTGATTTTATCTTTAAATAACATAAATATTCTTTATCTTAATTAGCGTAACCAAAACATATTAAGATAAAGATTTTTTTATATAAAAAACATAACAGATTTTAACTCAATTAATGGTTTAAATAATGCAAAAAGAAAATATAGTTTTTATCGGCGGAAATGGACGCATGGGACAACTTTTACAAGATCGTCTTCATAATACTGACTTTAATGCCATAAGTCTTGATCGCCCTTTAGGCAAAAAACGCTTGGAACAAGAAATAAAAAACGCAGTAGCAGTCGTTTTATGTACACCCGTCGAAGCAATAAGCGAGATAATGTCGCTTATTACTCCATATTTAGACGATAACAAGCTTTTGATGGATATAAGCTCAATTAAAGTGATGCCTATGCAAACAATGCAACAGCACTATCAAGGACCGATTATAGGAACTCACCCTCTCTTTGGACCAGGGGCAAAAAGAGTTTGCATTTCTTCTAAAAACATTGAAACATCAACTCAATTAAAAGTCGCTTTAACACCTGCCGACAATTGTCCGACAAAGTGGGTTGAGTGGTCTATTAATTTTTTTAGACAAATGTCATTTTCCCCCTTTATTACTACTCCGCAAATACATGATAAAGCCGCCTCTGCGATTCAAGGCTTAAACTTTATAACTTCGGCGGCTTACTTTGCCATGATGGCGAACCACCCTGAATATGTCGACTTTTTAACCCCATCTTTTCAAAGACGCTTAGAATCATCACAAAAATCACTTACTGAAGACGGTGAAATATTTTGTGCTATGTTTAACGATAACCCAAGCAGCCAGGAAACAGTCGAAGAATTTCAAGCCTACCTTGCCAAAGCAACTAAAGATATAAAAAAAATTTTGAAACAGGCTCGTTGGTGGTGGGAAAATTAAGCATATTACAAACCAAAAAATATATTTATTTGCCTTTTTATTGAAAACAAGATAATTATAAAGAATAATATGACAGTTTTATTTTTTATAGTATAATATTAGGTTATTCGTAAATATTTTTTCGCTTACAATCAACCGGGAGACCCGCTAATGTCTCAAACAAATATTTTGTTGCAAACAGGCACAAACGAACTTGAAGTTGTAGAATTCTATATAGATGAAGAAGGCTATAGGGGACACTACGGTGTTAACGTTGCCAAGGTTCTCGAAATAATTAGAATGCAACAAGTTACCGCTATTCCTCAAATGCGACACCCAAGCGTTATGGGTGCTTTCCCCCACCGTGATGGACGAGTTGTTCCCTTAGTTGATCTTGCAATATATCTAGGCAAAAAACGTATAGAAAAAGAACCTTGCAAGATTATTGTTACAGAGTTTAACCAAGTTATTACCGCTTTTATGGTTTCCGGTGTAAACCGCATTCACCGTATCAGTTGGCAAGAAGTAGAAGCCCCCGGTGCATTTTTACAACATACTAGCGGAAGCTCAATAACCGGTGTCTTACGGCTTGAAGGGCGTGTTGTTTTTTTACTTGATATGGAAAGCATAGTCGGCGATCTCGACCCTAAATTGGCGATTCGCTTTGATAATATCGCCCAAGCGACAAAAGACAGCAATAGAACATTTACGGTCTTACATTGCGATGACTCAAACAACGTTCGTAGTCTTGTTAAAAAATTAATGGAAAACAGCGGAAGTTTTAAAGTTATTCAAGTCAATAACGGTCAAGACGCATGGGACAAACTAACCCAGTGGGAACGAGAAATCGCAGAGTCGGGAGAACCGATTACAAATTATGTACAAGCGGTTATTACTGATATTGAAATGCCTAAAATGGACGGGCTGACTTTATGTCGAAAAATTAAAGAAACTCCCTCACTACGAGTTTTGCCGGTCGCCTTATTTTCATCACTAATTACAGACAAGCTTGAACATAAAGGGGAAACTGTCGGAGCGGACGCTCAGTTTGCTAAACCTGACCTTCAAGAACTCAGTGCAAAAATTATCGACTTAATTAATAAAGGCTCAAGCGAAAAAGCCCCTATCCCAATTCAAGAGTAAATTAACCCAACATAATGAAACAAAACCCAAAAAAAATAAAAGATGTTAAAATTTTACAAAAAAACTGTTGACAAAATCAATCAGTTTCAATAAAAGTATCTTCTTACCGACGAAGAGCGTAACAACTCTTTTGATATGCGGAGCAGTAGTTAAGTTGGTTATAACGCCGGCCTGTCACGCCGGAGGGCGAGGGTTCAAGTCCCTTCTGCTTCGCCAGTTTTTTTATAATTTTTATTTGTTAATTAAGCCGTTACATTATTGTAATAGCTCTTATATACGGAGCAGTAGTTAAGTTGGTTATAACGCCGGCCTGTCACGCCGGAGGGCGAGGGTTCAAGTCCCTTCTGCTTCGCCAGTTTTCATAAGACCGAAAAAGGTCAATAAAAAAGGCTAAATATTATATGTTTAGCCTTTTATTTTTGTATAAACAACAATATCTTTTCACAGAACATTACTTAAAACGGCTCTAAACCTAAAAACCATAACAAAGCTCTTTTTACGTTCTTTGTTATCATTTTATGCTCTGTATACACATTACATCAAATATCTTAAAGCACAAAAAAATAAGTTTAAGGAACGTTTAATTTCCCTTAAACTTATTTTTATCATTTTTAGTTAATTCAGAATAAAGTTACTGAAATTATTTACTCGTAAAATACAAATAGCTACTTACTTTAATTCAAAAAACGTCCGTTTATTACGAAAAGAACCATAACCGTTATCATAAGAAAATAAAACAGAACTTGCTTTACCAATAATATTTTCTCTCGGAACAAAACCAAAGACACGAGAATCTTGACCTATATCTCGATTATCAGCCAAAAGAAAATATTGTTTTTCCGGAACGATAACCTCTTCCATTTCGTCTCTTAAAGGCAAAAATTCTTCAGCAGCACTGTGTGAGACATAAGTTTCTAAAAGTGCTTCGCTGTTTCTAAAGACCTTTTTATTATCTATTTTAATTTGGTCTCCGGGAACGCCAATTACTCTTAACAATTTTAATTTGGTAAATTTTCGGTCTGTCTTATCGTTAAACGCAACCAAAACAATATCACCATTACGAATTTCTTGTTTTGTTCCGAATAAATCATAAAAAGAATCAAGCATGCTTGGTTGATTACGATAAACAACTTGATTAACCAAGACATAATCACCATCTAAAACGCTTAATTGCATTTCATTTGAATGAACCTGATAAAGCCTTATAATATAATAATTGAATAATTGGGCCAACACAAAGACAACAACAAAAGCAACTAAGGCTGTTGTAAGACGTTTATTCATTTTTTTATTTTCTTGTTTTAACATGGCTTCTATCACAACATCTTTTATTTGTTCACGATACAAGTACGAAAAATATGTTATTGCTTAGACAAAGTTTGCATTGAGCTACCTATCCGCCCCCAACGCACCGAAGAGGTTTCTTTGTCCCAAGACCAATAAATACGCCAAGCTTTTCCGATTAGCTTTTCTCTCGGAACAAAACCCCAACCTCGAGAATCCCATGATTCATCACGGTTATCACCCATCATAAAAAAAGAATCGGGTGGAACTGTAATAGAAGCAAAATTGCTTTTATCAGCAGTTGAACCATAGGGTACAAGCTCTCTTAAATAAGATTCATCAACCTTTTCTCCGTTACGATAAAGAACGTGATCTCGCATTTCAAGCACATCACCCGGCAACCCGACAACTCTTTTGATATAATCTTCTTTATCTGGGTCATTAGGGTTGGCGAAAACAATAATATCGCCGTGTTGTGGTTCGCCCGTATTTATAATTGTTTTATTGGTAAAAGGAATTTTAATGCCATAAGCAAATTTATTTACGAGTAAAAAATCGCCTATGAGTAAAGTATCTTTCATGGAACCCGAAGGTATTGTATATGCCTGCACAATAAATGCACGAATAAATAATGCAAGAATTACCGCAATCACTAATGCTTCGATATAATCAACTATAATATTTCTACTTTGTTCCATCATTTTAAAAGAGCCTCGGCTTATTTTATTTTATAATGCAATATTATTTAAAAACTGCTCTATCAATAGTTTCATAATTAAACAATACATTTTTCATATTATCACATAAAAAAATCAAAAAGTATACTGAGTTTTATTCATCATCAAGTCTTAAGGCGGCTAAAAACGCTTCTTGAGGTAATTCAACGTTACCCATGCGTTTCATGCGTTTTTTACCTTCTTTTTGTTTTTCAAGAAGTTTACGTTTACGAGTAATATCACCACCATAACATTTGGCAATTACGTTTTTCCCAATCGGTGCATTGCGTTCTCTGGCAATAACTTTATTACCGATAGAAGCTTGAATAATTACTTCAAAAAGTTGACGCGGAATAGTTCTTTTTAACTTTAAAGCAACCGCCCTTCCGTAATAATAAGCTTTTTCTCTGTGAACAATAACCGCCAAGGCGTCAACAGGATCACCGTTAATACGCATATCAAGCCGTACAAGGTCTGAACTATGATATTCGCTAAACTCATAGTCCATAGAGGCATAGCCTTTTGAGCCTGATTTTAAGCGGTCGAAAAAGTCATAAACTATTTCCGCAAAAGGCAATTCATAGCTGATTACGACTCTGGTTGCCGAAAGATAACGCATATCTTTTTGAATACCGCGTTTTTCTTCACATAATTTTAAAATATTGCCCACATATTCATTAGGCACATGAACTTCCATACTCACATAAGGTTCATATAAAGTAACAATACGTCCGGGGTCGGGTAATTTTGATGGGTTATCAATCATCAAAGTTTTACCGTCCGTTGTCTCTACTTTATAAACAACCGAAGGAGCCGTTGCGATTAAGTCTATTTGAAACTCTCGTTCAAGGCGTTCCTGAATAATTTCCATATGCAACAGCCCTAAAAAGCCACACCTAAAACCAAAGCCCAAAGCCTGTGAGGTTTCAGGTTCATAACTAAAGGCAGCATCGTTAAGCTGAAGTTTTTCCAAAGACTGTTTAAGTTGTTCATAATCAACACTATCAGAAGGATAGAGGCCACAAAAAACCATTGGTTTAGCCTCTTTAAAACCCTCAATCGGTGTTAAAGTCGGGTTATTTTCACTCGTAACGGTATCCCCAACTTTAGCATCACTCAAAACCTTAATGTTTGCACAGAAAAATCCTACTTCACCCGCTTCCAGTTGTTCGATATCTAAAATATCCGGAGAAAAAACTCCCAAACGCACAACTTCATAAGAAATACCGGTTGAAAACATTTTTATGCGGTCGCCTTTTCTGATTTTTCCGTCTATCATTCTAAAAAGAACAACAACCCCTTGATATGAATCATACCATGAATCAAAAACCAAGGCTTTTAAAGGGGCGTCGGGATCACCCTCGGGCGGGGGCAAACGATCAACAATATCTTCAATCAACTCTTCTACGCCAATCCCTGTTTTAGCTGAAACGGGAACAGCGTGAGAACAATCAAGCCCGATACCCTCTTCAATTTCCACCTTAACTTTATCTACATCAGCACTCGGCAAATCAACCTTATTTAAAACGGGAATGATTTCATGGTTGTTTTCAAGGGCAAGATAAACGTTTGCCAAGGTTTGAGCCTCAACACCCTGCGTTGCATCAACAACCAACAAAGAACCCTCACAAGCCGCCAAAGAACGAGAAACCTCGTAACCAAAGTCAACGTGTCCGGGAGTATCTATAAGGTTAAGAATATAATCTTTGCCGTTTTTTGCTTTATAAGGTATACGTACGCTTTGAGCTTTAATCGTAATACCACGCTCTCGCTCTATATCCATGCGATCAAGATATTGATCTCGTTGATCTCTGGCGGTTATAAGCCCTGTTTTTTCAAGAATACGGTCGGCCAAAGTTGACTTACCGTGATCGATATGAGCAATAATGCTAAAATTTCTGATATGTTCCCGTTTAGACATAAATAATTAATTCTTATTGAGTTAAATGATTAAAGATTATTTTTTATTACATTAAGGTAATTTTAAATTAATAGTATAATAATAATCTGAAATTATAACTTGAACTCATAAAAAAGTCCAATCTTTAAAACAATAAATAAAGCTAATTATATGAATAAAGTTCTCTCGTTTTTCGCTTGTGAATTGCGACTATTTTTTACTGCTCTTACTTTTTTAACACGTTTTTATATAAAATGTAGCAATAAAATAGAAGAGATTCAAGACTCTGTAAAATATTATCCTTTAGTCGGGCTGTTCATTGGCTTTATAGGAATAAGCCTGATTACGGGATTAACTTTAATAACCCCTTTACCCAATTTATTCTCGGCATTTTTATATGTTTTTTGGCTCTATTATATAACCAAAGCCCTACACTGGGACGGACTTGCCGATTTAACTGACGCTTGCGGAGTAAATAAAAGCAAATTTTATGAGGTATTAAAAGACAGCCATATCGGAGCTTTTGGCGTATTAAGTTTAATATTTGGAATTTTCGCTCAAATCTTGTTGCTTTATACTTATTTGGAAAACACATCTTTTTCTACAAGTTATGATCACTTTTTTAAAACAAGTTTAACGCTTGCTTTTATGCCGTTTTGGGGAAGATTTTGTGCTATACTGCTCGCTTTTATCTCAAAAAGCGGATTTTGCGCAAAACCAAATTCTCAAAGCCTCGGCGAACTTTGTGTTAACGGAGTAAACAAAACCAACTTATACCCGACTCTTCTTTTAGCAGCTTTGTTGTTATTTAACACAGCCTCAAGCACAATGATGTTTGTTTTATGCTTGGGAACAAGTTTGACCTTAATCAAATTGTCAAAAATTTCACGGGACAATAAGGTTTTTAACGGAGATTTTTTGGGAACAAGTATTATTTGCGGTGAAACTGTTTATTTATTTAGTTTGATTTTTAATCAATAAAATTCAAATTTAAGAATAACAAAAGCATAAAGCATTTACATAACATATTATTTTTAATAAGATACCTTATCGTTTATCTTTATCTAAATAATCATTTCAATAATGCCTCTTGACTAAATTATAATATTCACTTATTTAATTTTGAGAATAAATTTCATTATTGATTGTTTATGTAATTATCCTTATCAACAGCTAACAAAAAATAAGAGAAACCATGTCAACACCTAATACTATTACAATCGAAGCTCCGGCTTCAAAGTCAGTTTCACACCGCACAGTTTTGGCGGCTGCTCTTGCCAGCGGCGAATCTATTGTACATAACGTTTTAGAAAGCCGTGATTTGAGCCAAACAATGGCAATTCTTCAGGCTGTCGGTGCAACAATCAGCAAACAAAAACCCGGAACTTATTTGGTTAAAGGTCTTAATGCTTGTCCAAAAGGTAGCAGCACAAAAGAAAACCCCGTGTCTTGTGATGTGCATGAATCAGGTACAACTTGCAGATTATTAACCGCTATTCTCGGCGCAGGTCAAGGTTGGTTCAGGGTCCATGGAGCACCAAGAATGCATGAACGCCCTTTGGCAGAGCTGATTAAAGTTTTGCGCATTCAAGGGGCAGAGGTAATTTGTGAACAAAACGAAGGTTATCCGCCAATTATAATCAACGCCTCAGGTTTTAAAGAACATTATTGCGAAATAAGCTTAGATGAATCAAGCCAATATCTTTCCGGTTTATTATTGGCGGCCCCTTTCGCCCTAAGAAACTCTCGGGAATATAAAAAACACGATTCAGCACAAGAAATTACAATTAACATTATTGGAAATAAGGTTGTGTCTTTTCCTTATGTTGCCCTTACTTTAGAAATTTTGGAATTACATAAAATTCCGTTTAATATAGAGTTAAAAGATGCGAATGGCGATTGGAATTCTGTTAACTGGCGAGAAATTCAAGATTTTAAACCCCACAATTTAAGAATTAAAATAAAAGAAGCCGATTACAAAGCCGGTGAATATATCGTTGAAGGCGATTGGTCAAACGCATCTTACTTTTTTGCCGCCGGCATACTCGGAAATAAACCGTTAGAAATTAAAGGCTTAAAAGCAAACTCTCTTCAGGGCGATAAGGCAATAGTCTCTATTTTAAGACAAATGGGTGCAAAAATAGAAGAAAAAGCTGACGGCGAACTGACAATATTTACGGTTTATCCTTCCAAACTGAAAGGTATAAGCGTTGATATGAGTGCCTGCCCCGATCTGGTGCCAACCGTTGCTGTTGTTGCCGCTTTCGCCGAAGGAACAACCCATATTTATAATGTTGCCCACCTTAAAATCAAAGAATGCGACCGTATAGCCGTTCCGGCTCAAAGTTTAAGACTCGCCGAAGTTAAAGCCGAAGAAAAAGAAGACGGACTAATCATTTACGGCGGAATAACTAAAACAGCTCGAACTATAGCCTTATCGACTCACCAAGATCACAGAATAGCCATGAGTCTTTCCCTTCTCGAATTTGCCAAAATCAAACCCGATTTTGACGACCCGAGTTGTGTAAATAAGTCTTTTCCAAACTTCTGGGATAAATGGAAAATAGTTCAAGACAATTTAATCGAAAAATAAAAAAATCTTCACCTAAAAGATTTACGACAAGAATTCAGAGAACACTATGGAAAAACACTTCACTATTGCCTTAGCGGGAAACCCAAACTCAGGAAAAACAACCTCGTTTAATAGCCTAACCGGTTCACATCAACACGTTGTCAACTATCCCGGCGTTACTGTTGAAAAAAAGATTGGTTACACCAAACTTGATGAAACCAAAGTTGAGCTTATCGACCTTCCGGGAACTTATTCTTTAACCGCCTATAGCCAAGAAGAAATTGTTGCCAGGCGCGTTTTAATCGAAGATAAACCAGATGTCGCCTTGGCGGTTTTAAACTCCGTAGCTTTGGAACGTAATTTATATTTGGTTTTACAAATTATGGAACTTGGCGTGCCTGTTGTTTTGGCTCTCAACATGATTGACGAAGCCAAAGAACAGGGTATGACCATTAACGCCAAAAAACTTTCCGAGCTACTTGGTGTTCCGGTTATAGAAACAATCGCCAAAACAGGAGAAGGCTTAAAAACAGCTCTGGCGGAAAGTATCAAATTTGCCGAAGAAAAAAAAGCAAACAAAATAACCCCATTAGTTATTTCATATGGAACAGACATAGACCTTACTTTAGACAAGTTAAGTGAAAAAATAAACCAATATCCCGAACTAATAAATCAATATCCAACTCGTTGGTTAGCTTTAAAGTTTATTGAAAATGACTTTGATATTAAACAACAGATCGCCAAACAAAACCTTGAATTACATAACTTTTTGGAAACTCAAGTAAATGAACTCACAAAACACCTGCAAACAACTTTAGGAACTTTTCCGGAAGCGGTTATCGCCGACTATCGCTATGGGTTTATCTCTTCATTAATGCGAAACGGAATAGTACAAAGAAAAGAAAATAACGCCGAACGTATCGCACGTTCGGACAAAATCGATCAGGTATTAACCAACAAACTTTTTGGCCCTTTAATCTTACTTGCAATTCTTTATCTGATTTATGAGCTTACTTTTACCCTTGGGGCTTATCCTATGGAGTGGCTTGAAGCTCTTTTTGGCTGGCTCGGTGATTTTGCCACAACACACTTGGCAGACGGTTTGTTTAAATCTTTGGTGGTTGACGGAATTATAGCCGGAGTTGGCGGAGTCTTGGTTTTTGTGCCTTTACTTATGATTACTTTTTTCCTGATTGCCATACTCGAAGACAGCGGATATATGGCACGCATGGCATACATGCTCGACAGAATATTTAGGGTCTTTGGTCTACACGGTAATTCGGTCATGCCTTTTATAGTTGCCGGGGGAATAGCCGGAGGTTGTGCCGTTCCCGGAGTAATGTCATCAAGAACCCTGCGTAGTCCAAGAGAAAAATTAGCAACAGTATTAACCGTTCCTTTTATGAATTGCGGTGCGAAGCTACCTGTATTTCTTTTAATTATCGGAGCATTTTTTAGCCAATATCAAACAATTATCATGTTTGGCATCACTCTCTTGGGTTGGCTTATCGCTTTGATTGTAGCCCGAATTTTACGTTCAACAGTGATCAGCGGACCGTCAACACCCTTTGTAATGGAGTTGCCACCTTACAGATTTCCAACTCTCTTGGGTTTATGCATTCATACAATTGAACGCACTTGGGAATATATCAGAAGAGCGATCACGATATTATTGGCGGTTTCTGTATTACTTTGGGCAGCAATGACCTTTCCTATACTAAGCCAAGAAGAACAAGCTAAAACAGAGACACAAATTACTCTTGTCGAACAAAAATTGGAAGAATTTAAAAACAATACAAATGCGGAGCAAAATAGCAAAAAACAGCTCTTACTTGAGTTAGAAGGTTTAAAAACCAAAGCCTTTCACCATACTTACGCCGGACGTTTAGGAACTTTTTTAGAGCCGATTACTCAATATGCCGGTTTTGACTGGCGAACAAATATCGCTCTTATCGGTGGAACTGCCGCCAAAGAGGTTATTGTCTCAACGCTCGGAACGGCATATGCCATCACCAATACGGGCGATGAAGATTCAGCAACTCAAAGCTTATCGGCTCGCTTGGCTAACGACCCAAGTTGGTCTATTGCAACGGCATTAAGCTTAATTATTTTTGTTTTAATCTATGCACCTTGCATTGTAACGTTGGTTGTAATTCGCCAAGAAACAGGCAGTTGGAAATGGACTTTTTTCAGCCTCATTTTTAATACGGCGTTGGCTTATGTATTGGCGGTTTGTGTTTATCAAGTTAGTTTAAAGTTTTTGAATTAAATCAGTTAAAACAACATTGTAAACTTAGTTTATAAAAAATAAAGTCCCGAAAAAGAATCTTCTCTTCGGGACTTTATACTATGTTTTCAGGCAATTAAAATAATTCATCAATCTTAATTTATTCTTATTATTTATCTTAATATAATAAAAATAAATAAAGCCCCAAAAATTTGATTATTTCGAGGCTTTATTCTTTTATCTTTTAAGACCATTTAAACATCAGTTGCGTTT
>NZ_FRDI01000002.1:0-54088 GCF_900143255.1 Desulfovibrio litoralis DSM 11393 | reverse complement strand
TACATATTCACGATAACCTGTTCCCGCAGGAATTAAACGACCGACAATAACGTTTTCTTTTAGACCTCTGAGTTTATCAGATTTTGATTTTAAGGCCGCTTCTGTAAGAACCTTGGTTGTTTCTTGGAAAGAAGCCGCAGAAATAAACGAAGATGTGGTTAAAGAAGCTTGAGTAATACCTAAAACCAAAGACTCGGCAATCGCAGGTCTTCCACCGTTAGCAATAACCTTTTGATTTTCAAGTTTAAACTCTTGCTTATCAACTTGTTCGCCGGCAAGGAAAGAAGTATCACCCGGATCAAGCACGGTCAGTTTTTTAATCATCTGACGCACAATAACTTCAATATGTTTATCATCTATATTAACACCTTGGAAACGATAAACTTCTTGAATTTCTTCAACCAAATAGTTTGCAAGATGCTTTTCGCCTTTGGTTTTAAGAATGTCATGCAACTCTGGTTGACCTTCGGTGAGCATTTCTCCTGCTTCAACAAAATCACCATCAGCAACAGTAATATGTTTTCCTCTTGGAATCAGATAATCTTTAGCCTCACCAACCTCAGGGGTAATGGTAACTTTACGTTTTCCTTTACTGTCTCCGGCAAAGCTGGCAATTCCGTCAATTTCTGAAACAACAGCAATATCTTTAGGTTTGCGAGCTTCAAACAATTCGGCAACACGCGGCAAACCACCAACAATATCTTTTGTTTTGGAAGATTCACGAGGTTTACGAGCAATAATATCACCGGCGGCAATTTGTTGTCCGTTTTTAACCATGATAATCGCACCAACAGGCAAGTTATAGCTTGCGGGAAGGTTTGTTCCCGGACGAATTATTGACGTTCCGTTTTCATCACAAAGAAATACTTGTGGTTTAAAGCTTGTGCTACGATATTCAATAATAGATAAGGTAGACATACGGGTTGCGTCGTCTATTCTTTCTTGTACTGTTCTTCCTTCGATAATATCGTTAAACGAAACAATACCGTTAACATCAGAAATAAACGGTTCGTTAAATGGATCCCACTCAGCGAGCAAGTCTCCTTTTTTAACTTCTTGACCGTCTTTTACGTTTAAGCGAGAGCCGTTAGGCAAGATATATTTTTCTCTTTCACGTCCCTGATCATCAACAATATTGATTTGTCCGCTTTTACCAAGAACATAAGTTTGTCCGTCTTTGTTAGTAACAGATTTTAAGCGTGAAACAATAACGCGTCCGTTATGTTGAGCGATATGGCTTGAACGTTCAATTTCACGAGACGCCGTTCCCCCGATGTGGAAGGTACGCATGGTCAACTGAGTTCCTGGTTCACCGATAGATTGAGCAGCAATAATACCGACGGTTTCACCAATATTTACAAGGTGTCCGCGAGCAAGATCTCGTCCGTAACAACGTGAGCAAATACCTCGTTTTGACTGACAAGCCAAAGTCGATCTGACAGTAACCGAGTTGATTCCCAATACGTCAATCTGTTCTGCTATCTGATCAGTAATCAGAGTATTGGCAGGGAACAACTCTTCATCTTTTTCAGGGTGTTGAACAGGATATAAAAGAACACGACCAACAACACGTTCCGCAAGACGCATCTTAATTTCTCCACCTTTAATAAGGTGGGTCATATCAAGACCGTCAACAGTACCGCAATCAAGTTCGCTAACAATAACGTCTTGAACAACGTCAACCAAACGACGAGTCAAATAACCTGAGTTAGCGGTTTTAAGAGCCGTATCGGCAAGACCTTTACGAGCACCGTGGGTAGAGTTAAAGTATTGTAATACGTCTAAGCCTTCGCGGAAACAAGAAATAATCGGAGTTTCAATAATTTCACCGGAAGGTTTTGCCATAAGACCACGCATACCGGCAAGCTGACGCATTTGGTCTTGGTTACCTCTAGCACCGGAATTTGACATCATATAAATAGAGTTAAACGATGGGTTAGTTTTAACCACTCCGGTTTTTGGATCTTTAATTTCATCTGTTGAAATAGCTTTTTGCATGGCATTGGAAACGTCTTGAGTTGCCTTTGTCCATACGTCAATAACTTTGTTATATTTTTCCGTTCTGGTAATAATACCATCACGATATTGACTTTCGATATTATCAACTTCGTTAGTAGAGTTGGTAATAATTGTTTTCTTTTCATCAGGGATTTTTAAATCTTTAACCCCAATGGTTATACCGGCTCTGGTTGCATATTCGTAACCAATATCTTTTAAACGGTCGCAAAGCAATACAGCGGCTTTAGTTCCGGCATCACGATAAGCAGAACCAACTAAACGAGCTATATTCTTTTTGGTTAAAGTACAGTTTACAAGGCTAAAAGGTACGCCGCTTGGCAAAATATCACCAACCAAAATACGCCCGGGAGTAGTTTCAACCAAAACAGGTTGACCTTGTTCATTAGTCATACGCACTTTTATTTTCGCATGTAAATGAACTGATTGTGCATCATAAGCCGCAATAACTTCCCAAGGGGCACAAAAAGTCATGCCTTCGCCCGGTTGGAAATCACGATCAACCGTCATATAATAAAGACCCAAAACAATATCTTGAGAAGGTACAATAACCGGTGCACCGTTAGCAGGTGAAAGAATGTTGTTTGTACTCATCATTAAAACACGACACTCAACCTGTGCTTCGATAGATAAAGGCAAGTGAACAGCCATTTGGTCGCCGTCAAAGTCAGCGTTGTAAGCAGAACAAACTAAGGGGTGAAGACGAATGGCCTTTCCTTCAACAAGTAAAGGTTCAAAGGCTTGGATACCGAGTCTGTGGAGAGTCGGAGCACGGTTAAGCATGATTGGATACTCACGTACTACCTCTTCGAGAATATCCCAAACAGCTAACTCTTCACGTTCCACCATTTTTTTAGCACTTTTAATGGTTGAGGCGAGTCCTCTTTCTTCAAGTTTGGCATAAATAAAGGGTTTAAACAGCTCTAACGCCATTTTCTTTGGTAAACCGCATTGGTGTAATTTTAAATTTGGTCCAACAACAATTACTGAACGCCCGGAATAGTCAACACGTTTACCCAAAAGGTTTTGACGAAAACGCCCTTGTTTACCTTTAATCATATCTGATAAAGATTTTAAAGGACGACCATTTGTTCCCGTAATCGCACGACCACGACGACCGTTATCAAAAAGGGCATCAACCGCTTCTTGCAACATACGTTTTTCGTTACGAATAATAATTTCCGGAGCACCTAATTCCATTAAACGCTTTAGACGATTGTTACGGTTAATAACACGGCGATATAAATCGTTTAAATCAGAAGTAGCAAAACGACCGCCATCTAAAGGCACAAGCGGACGCAGTTCCGGTGGAATAATCGGAATAACTTCTAAAATCATCCACTCGGGTTTGTTATTTGACTCTAAAAAAGCTTCAACTATTTTTAAACGTTTAGTTAATTTTTTCTTACGAGTTTGAGAACGAGTAGATTGAGACTCTTCACGTAATTCAACTTTAAGTTTTTCAAGGTCAAGCTCTTCAAGCAAAGAACGAATAGCTTCAGCACCCATTCCAACAACCATGGCTTCTTCACCATAACTGTCGAGGGCTTGAAAATATTGGTCTTCGCTAATAACCTGAAGGCGTTGAAAACCGGTTGTACCCGGCTCTAAAACGATAAAGGAGTCAAAGTATAAAACTTTTTCCAAGTCTGCCATCGTCATATCAAGCAAAGTACCGATTTTAGAAGGCAAAGTTTTTAAAAACCAAATATGTGCAACCGGAGCGGCAAGTTCGATATGTCCCATACGTTCACGACGAACTTTAGAGGCAATAACTTCAACACCACATTTTTCACAAACAATTCCACGGTGTTTCATGCGTTTATATTTACCGCAGTTACACTCGTAGTCTTTTACCGGTCCAAAAATCTTTGCACAAAAAAGCCCGTCTCTTTCCGGCTTAAAGGTACGATAGTTAATGGTTTCCGGTTTTTTAACTTCACCAAAAGACCATTCACGAATAGACTCGGGGGAAGCAATAGAAATTTGAATTGCGGTTAAGTTTTTTATATTACTAACGCTGGCACTGGCAGCATGTGTGGTAAAAAGATCATCAAGACTCATTTTTACTCCTGATACCTCAAAAAATTAGGAAGAGGTATTATATATGTTTTCTATAGAGCCACAAAAACTTTGTTTTACAAACAAGGTTTTAAACAAAATAACTCTATAGTATTGTTATCTTTTTTCTTTTGCATATAAGCCACAACCCTCGGTTGTGCTTTTGTCAGAACCAGTTAAAAAACTGCTTAGCTCACCGTGAATTTTTCAACGAGTGGCTTTAAAGGTCTGAACACAACTTTAAAGCATCAGCTTTTTTATATAAAAAATTTCAAAAGTGAGCTTATAATTTTATTATTTATAAGCTCACTAAAAACCATTATTTTGAATTATTTGAACCGGAAGAGTAACCGCCGGCACCTTCAAATTGACCTTGTGCTTTTACTTCTGGACTACTTTGTTCTTTTGAACCGGCACAAGCGGAAAGCACCACAAACGATAAAACAACACTCAAGATTAAAACATTTTTAAGATATGCAAAAACCTTATTCATCTTCATCGTCCTCTTCATTTGAATTGTGAGAAGAACCTCCGTCAAAGTCATAACCATCAGAATCACGACTGGTTTTGTCGTCTTCATCGGAGTCGTCTTCATATTGATTAAATACTAAGCTTTCCAAATCATCGTCATCATCATCGTCATCTCTGTCCATACTGCGATCTAAATCGCCTCTATCAATAATTTGTTCAGGACGACGAATTGTTTCGTAATGACCATCACCAAAAACAGACAAGCGTTTAGGACGTTTTTTACCCTCTTCTTGATGTAAAGTAACATCTAAACCAAGAGACATAAGTTCTTTAACCAATACGTTAAATGACTCAGGTAACCCGGCTTCAAGGAAGTTATCGCCTTTAACGATTTTTTCATACATCTTAACACGCCCTGAAACGTCATCAGACTTAACGGTTAAGAATTCTTGCAAGAGGTAAGACGCTCCATAAGCTTCCAACGCCCAAACTTCCATCTCTCCGAGTCTCTGACCACCAAACTGTGCTTTACCGCCCAGAGGTTGTTGAGTAACTAGAGAGTAAGGTCCGGTTGAACGAGCATGGATTTTTTCATCAACCAAGTGGTGCAATTTAAGAATATACATAACCCCGGTGGTAACACGGTTAGCAAAGGCTTCTCCGGTACGACCGTCATAAAGATTTGTTTTTCCATCATCAGGCAAGCCCGCTTTACGCAACCAACCCCAGATTTCATCTTCGTTGGCTCCGTCAAAAACCGGTGTATGCACAACAATACCGTCTTTCATTTTCTTAACGCTTGCAACAAACTCTTCGTCGCTCATAGCATCAACAAGTTTGGAAACGGAAGGTGAGTCAAAAACACTCTTTACCTCAGCTCGCACATCTTGAAGATTTTTCTTAAGCATATCGTATAATTGACCGCCAAGCTCTTTAGCCGCCCAACCAAGGTGGGTTTCCATAATCTGACCAATATTCATACGAGAAGGAACACCAAGCGGGTTAAGAACTATATCTACTGTGCGACCATCAGCAAAGAAAGGCATATCTTCTATCGGCAAGATACAAGAAACAACACCTTTGTTACCATGGCGCCCCGCCATTTTATCACCAACGTTAAGTTTACGTTTTACCGCAATATAAACCTTAACCATTTTGATAACGCCCGGAGGTAAATCATCGCCCTCAACGGCTTTTTCACGTTTTACTTCATAAATATTATGAATATAATCAACTTGCTTGTCATATTCCAAAAGAAATTCGGCAATTGCATCATTGACTTCACGGCTACGGAAAACATTTGCTAACTTTTTAAGCGGAACTTGATCTAAGATTTCAGTAGTCGCAACAGCACCTTCTTCTGCGATAACTTCGCCTTTTTTCTTACCGGTTAAGGTCGTATTAAGCTGTTTATCCAAACACAAGGCATATATTTTTTCTCTGGTGGTTTGACCAAGGGCTTTAACATGGTCTTTTTCTTTTTCATCAAGCATTGTCAATTCTGAATTTTCAATCAGAACCGTACGTTCGTCTTTTTCACTTGAACGACGATTAAACACTTTAACCGCAAGAACGGTTCCTTCTATTCCCGGCGGAACTTTAAGAGAAGTATTTTTTACATCTCTAGCTTTATCACCGAATATTGCTCTTAACAATTTTTCTTCGGGAGATAGTTGAGTTTCGCCTTTTGGAGTAATTTTTCCAACAAGAATATTATCGGGTTTAACGTTGGCACCAATACGAATAACACCAGACGCATCAAGGTCTTTAAGCATTTCTTCGCTTACGTTTGGAATATCTCTGGTAATTTCCTCAGGTCCAAGCTTGGTATCACGGGCAACAACTTCAAATTCTTCTATATGAACACTAGTAAATACGTCATCACTAACGCATTTTTCAGAAATCAAAATAGAGTCTTCAAAGTTATATCCGCACCATGGCATAAACGCAACAGTTAGGTTTTTACCCAACGCCAAGTCTCCGGTATCAATACCGGGGCCATCAGCCAGAACAGTACCTTTTTTAACTACCTGACCGGGGAGGCAAACAGGTTTTTGTCCAAAACAAGAGTTTTGGTTTGATTTATGATATTTTTGTAAATTATAAGCTTTAACCCCACCGCTATTGGGTGCAATATCAGTGTTATTATAGCTTACGATAATACGGTTTGCATCGGAATAACGCACAACACCATCATCTTCAGCAATAATACAAGCACCAGAGTCTCTAGCGACTTCGCCTTCCATACCCGTTCCGATAATAGGCTTACAACTACGTAAAAGAGGAACAGCCTGACGTTGCATGTTAGAACCCATGAGTGCACGGTTTGCATCATCATGTTCCAAAAACGGAATCAAAGCAGCGGAAATAGAAACCATTTGAGACGGAGAAATATCCATTAAAGAAACATCTTCTTTAGGACTCATCAAAACATCGCCACGCACACGAGTTGTAACATAAGAATCAGAAAGATTGCCTTCTGTATCAACTACGGCGTTCGCCTGTGCGATTACTTCGCCCTGTTCACTCGAAGCGTCAAGATAACGAATTTCATCGGTAATTTGGTTTTCTTGTACCACACGATAAGGGGTTTCAATAAAACCGAAATCGTTAACTTTTGCATAAGTGGTTAAAGAAACGATAAGACCAATGTTCGGACCTTCCGGTGTTTCAATAGGACAAATACGCCCATAGTGAGAAGTATGAACGTCTCGAACCTCAAAACCGGCTCTTTCACGAGTAAGACCGCCCGGCCCTAAGGCAGAAAGACGGCGTTTATGGGTAACTTCTGACAGTGAGTTGGTTTGATCCATAAACTGTGAAAGCTGAGAAGTTCCAAAAAACTCTTTAAGTACGGCGGCAACAGGCTTAGGGTTAATTAAGTCATGGGGCATGAGTGTAGCAACTTCTTGCAAACTCATACGCTCTTTTATTGCACGTTCCATACGCACAAGACCTATGCGATATTGGTTTTCTACCAACTCACCAACAGGACGAACACGGCGGTTGCCCAGATGGTCAATATCATCAGCAGGGCCATGAGTATCTTTAAGGTGCATTAAGATTTTGATTGCTTGTAAAATATCGTTATCAGTCAAAACACGCAAAGTAAGAGGCTCGTCAAGACCTAAACGCTGATTAAGTTTATAGCGTCCAACCGGAGAAAGGTCATAATAATCGCCATTTCTGAAAAGGTTGTCAAAATAACTCGCCGCAACTTCAGGAGTAGGCGGAGAAGAAGGTCGCAAGCGACGGAAAATTTCAATTTGAGCAGCTTCGACGTCTGTTGTTTTATCAAGTACCAAAGTATCACGCAAAGAAGAAGAAGTATCAGGTCCGTTGGTATAAAGAACGGGAATACGGTTTATTCCAAGCTCATGTAAGCGAGTCATCAACGCAGAGCTAAGCTCGTCGGTAGATTCGGCAAGCACTTCACCCGTATTTGGTTCAATAATATCTTCGGCAAGGAAAAGACCTTCTACATATTCAGGAGCAACCTCTATTTGGGTAACACCGGCTTCAAGCATTTGTCTCCAAGCACGTTTATTGATTGGACGACCGGCTTTTAAAATAACATTACCTTTAGAGTCAGCAATATCAGCAAAACTATTTTCTTTGCGATAAAGATTTTCGTTAATCTCTAAAAAGACTCTACCGCTCATATCAAGCGTATAATATTCTTTGCGATAAAAATAGTTTAAAATATCGTCTTTAGTCATGCCCATAGCTTTAAATAAGATAGTAGCAGGCATTTTACGACGACGGTCTATACGCACATAAAGAATGTCTTTGTGGTCAAAGTCAAAATCAAGCCAAGAACCACGCATAGGAATTATGCGAGAAGAATAGAGTACCTTTTTGGAAGAGTGAGTACGCCCGGAATCATGTTCAAAGATAATTCCCGGAGAACGTTGAAGCTGGTTAACTATAACTCTTTCTGTTCCGTTAATGATAAAAGTTCCCTTATCAGTCATTAAAGGCACAGTTCCAAAATAAATATCTTGTTCTTTAATATCTCTGATAGAACGATTTCCCGAAGCTTCGTCAACATCATAAACCACTAAACGCACTTTAATACGAATAGGAGATTCATAGGTTAAGCCCTTGGAAATACACTCATCTTGATCATATTTCGGCTCGCTTATCTCATAGCTGACATATTCCAAACTAGCTGTTCGGTTAAAATCTTCTATAGGAAAAACAGAGCGAAAAACGCCTTCAAGCCCTTCGTCGGGAACTCTCTCCGCTTCATTGAGCTGTAAAAACTTTATATAAGAATCAACCTGTAGATTTAACAGGTGAGGAATCGGGAGGGTTACATCGATTTTGCCGAATCTTTTACTGAGTTGGCCCATGTTTGTTACCTCTGGGTGGGAATAAATCTCTATAGGGTTACTTTATAATAGCAGCTTGTCAAAGACAAAAGACCAAAAGGTCAAAACAACACTACTACATTATTATATATAAAACTTAACTAAGGTTTAAGGTTTATGTTTTTTTATTGACACAAAAACAAAGACTAGAAAAATTGAAACTTTGGACAGATTTGAACAGAAATGACGGCTATTTTTTATTACCGCTACAAAAGATAAACATAAATTTTTTATTTCACCGGTTTAAATTATAAAAAAACAGAAACTTAAAAAACCAAAACAATCCACATAAACAAAAAAATGCCACTAAGAGGAAACAGGCTTAAAACCATGTTTCTGGGGTGGCTATA
Organism: Desulfovibrio litoralis DSM 11393; assembly: GCF_900143255.1. Lineage (NCBI taxonomy): Bacteria > Pseudomonadati > Thermodesulfobacteriota > Desulfovibrionia > Desulfovibrionales > Desulfovibrionaceae > Desulfovibrio > Desulfovibrio litoralis. The sequence goes on along the minus strand of NZ_FRDI01000002.1, from coordinate 44,817 downwards.
TAGCTAAGCTATCGTTTTATTTGGCGTTGTCATTCAATTAAAAGCCCCTGGTAAAAACAATACTAAGGTAAATTTATAACATCGAACTGCTACCACTAACAAAATAAAAAAAAAATAGCAAGAGCTTTTATCATTTTTTCATGATTTTTTTATATTCAGGTTAACAATAGAAAATTTAATATACATTGTCAATTATTTTTTAAAAAAAGAGTATAAGAATAAGATTTCTTTGCTAAAAAAAGATTACTATAACACTCAGTTTTACCTTATTTTATCATCATTTTATGTTTTGAGACGATTGAACAATAGGCTCAAAGCGGATTTAGCCAGAAAGACACTCAAAAAAACTTTTTTATTTTTTATAAAAAATAACTTGATTTATTATGCTAAATATAGCACAATAGGCTTAAGGCAAAAAGAAAGCTCAAAACACGCCAACTTTTTGATAATTTTCTGGCTTTATTCCTCACTTTTAAAGTCAAAAAACTTTTTGCTCCTCGCAAAAGATCCGACAATAACTCGCAATATTGTCGGATTTTTTTCATAAAAAAGAACTTTAACGTATTGATAGTATTATCAAAAAAAACTATTTCGTTCGAAAAAACGCTTGATACAACCACAAACAACTAAGAACCCCGAAAGAAAGATTAGGCAACCACGCCGCCAAAATTGGGGTTAAACCGCCCTTTGCACCCAAACTACTTGCAAAAGCATTAAAGCTATACAATAAAAAAATACAGATCAAGCCTTGCCCAAGGCAAATATACATATTTTTTCCGCTTAAACTTATACTTAACGCCAAAAGCCCCATAACTAAAAGTGAGGCGGCATATGCCAATTTATTGTGCCAAGAAGTTTTTAGAGCTTCGACGTTAGAGCCTGAATTTTTTAAACGCTTAATAGTCGCCCCAAGCTCTCCAAAACTATATTGCGAAAAAGTTTTTTTAGATTGGGCAACGACAAAAGCAGATAAAGTTTGTTTCAAAGCAATTTGAAAAGACGGCTCTTCTTTAATCGAATAATTTTTTGTATTTGTTATTCTTGCATTTTTTAACAGCCAAAAATCTTTTTGAGTAACAAAACTGTCTGCTAAAATAATATTTTCTATATGATTTTTATCAGCGGAAAGTTGATAAGCGGAAAAGCCAACACCCTCTTTTAACATAGGTCTTGCTTCTTGAATATGTACAATATAATCACCTTCCGTAAACCAAACACCGGTAATTGTTTTTTGAGACGCAGAAAGCCCCTTAACATCTTCTGTCAGTATCTTGCGAGCTAGGTTTTCACCTTTTATTCCCAAATAATCTGAAAAAGCAAATTGTATTACGCCCCAGATGCAACTAATAATCATAAAATATTTAACAATAACTAAAGGAGATATTCCCCCGGCTCCGAGGGCAATTAATTCTTTATTGTTTGCCATCAGTCTAATCTGAACTATACAGGCAAGCAAAAACACCGCCGGTAAAATCTGAGAAATAATCATAGGAATTTTTACGGCAAAATAAGTAATCGCCGTCAAAAAACCGGCATCAGCGGCAATAAAACGCTCAAGATTTTCAAAAACATCAGCAAGCAGATATATGCCAACTCCAAGACATAAAACAGAAGCCAGCAAAAAAAGGTTCTGGCGTGCCGTATAACGAAAAAGTATATTCATATTTTGGTTATTATTCAATATTATTGTTAAACAACAGTTAAACGTTAAGTTTTTTTGAACACTTTTCTTTTAATAAAAAGAGTAAAGGATTGTAAAGAAGGAATGCGTTCTATACTTGTTAAATATAAACCATAAAGAGCAATAATAAAAAACAAGACGTTTGGAATCCAAAGCCCGATAATCGGGGCTAAAGAACCAGATTCACCAAGAGCTATTCCAAAAGATAACAGGCTGTAATATAAAATAAAAAAGACAAAAAGCAAAGGTGTCGCTCCCTGGCGTCCTATTCCACCCAAAGATACCGCCAAAGGAATAGCAAACAAACCCAAAACAAGACAAGAAACCGGTAAAGCAATACGTTTTTGTATTTCAACCGCCACCTTATTCCAAAAGCGCGAATCTTTTTCACCTAACTCAGGACTTGTCTTTAATGAAACAAGTTGAGACCATGACATATCTTTTGGCTTGGGTTCATCAAAAGTAAAACCCGAAACTATTTTTGAAATATCCACATTTACAACATATTCTTCAAAGCTTAAAACACTCAAGCTGTCTTTGCTCAAATAATAAAGTTGTCCATTATTCAAGACAAAACTAAGTTTGCGTTCTGCGACGTTTTTACTCAAACTACCTTGTGATGCCAATCCGATAATACGCGTATCTTTATCTTTGGCTTGGGTTTTATCTTCAAAGATAATATGATGTAGTAAATCTGTTTTAACGTCAACATTGCGTGCAAACAAAGTAACGCCGGCAATATCTTGATTAAAAACACCAGGTTGGATAATTATTTTGGCACGATTATGCACAACGTCTAAGAGCAGGGCATTAAAGTTGCCCATTCCCCATGAAATTCCATATAGCGAGATAAAAAGACTTATTATTCCCGTAATTAACGAAAAAATCAAAGGGCTTGGCAAAATCTCTTTGATGCTTATTCCACCGGCTTTTAAAGCAATCAGCTCTCTATCAGTATTCATGCGTAAAAAACTTAAAAAAACGGCAAACATAGTGGACAGAGGAATAATAATTAATAAAAACATAGGGCTAAGATAAACAAACAAACTTAAAGTATCTAAAAGACCAAGTTCCAAACCAATAAACATCTCTTTATAATGCACCATACGCCCTATTAAAACAACAGTCAGCAAGATGATTAAGCAAAATATAAAATTTATTGTTAAACTTTTGCTCAAATAACGATGTAATATATTTATTTTCAAGTTACGCCCTAAAATATTTCATTATTTTTTCTCTGATTCAACAGAAAACAGCCTAAGCATAGCCTCGGCATCTTTAGGACCAAGGTTAAAACGCACACAAGCTTCATCAATAAACTGCATAAGCTTACGATTTTGTTCTAAGGCTGTACTCTCTTTATATGGTGTTTCCTTAACTTTTTCCAAAACATATGCTTGTGCTTCATGCAATAAATTTGCATTTGTAATTATAGTCGGCATAAATAATCCTTTTCCATATTTTTACAATGAAAAATAAATGTTAAAGCGATTTAAAACCTGAGAAACACAATACCTTTCAGCAATATGCTTTACCAATCTTTATTTCTTATACTAATATACCAAAGCTTGCAACTTTTGATTGCATAGTTTATTGAGGCTATTGCATAATAGTCTCAAGGTGGCTTTCGCCAGAAAGATACTCTAGAAAGACACTCCAAAAATCACGAATAAAGACACTTGACTGGCTTTGCCTGCCAGTGGGCCTTAAAGTTCTTTGGGGGGGGGGCTTCCGGGCTATCCCCCGAAACAAAGTGAAAATTTAATTTTCCTGTAAAATGAGTGGTTTTGTGTTTTAACTCGTTTTATGCTATGTGCGTACAGATCATAAAACGATGAAAAAAGTACGCAAAACGGAGTTTTGCAATGGTCTTTATTAGATTTTAGCTGTTTATTGAACGTATTACAACAAACAATTTTATTATATAAAAAAAAACACAGAGAAATATATGAATGAACTATTACAAGCGCTTATCCTTGGAACGGTAGAGGGTTTAACAGAATTTTTACCGATTTCTTCCACAGGTCATTTAATAATTACAAGTTACCTTTTGGGGTTAAGCGGAGAAAAAATTGCTTTTTTTGAAGTCTTTATCCAACTTGGTGCAATCTTGGCGGTAGTCGTACTTTATTTCAAGCGTTTTTGGGGTTTACTTTTTCCCCAACCTTATGTGCGTTTTGCCGGTATCAGAGGTCTTTATTATTTGTTTTTAACCTCTTTTCCCGCGGCTTTATTAGGGTTATTACTACATAAATATATAAAAATATATCTGTGGAGTCCTTTAACTGTTGCAATCGCTCTTTTTATTGGCGGAATCTTAATGTTTATAGTTGAATCAACTAAAAAACGTGAACGCCATGTTGTTCTGGACGAGATGACTCCAAAGCTTGCATTCGGTATAGGTCTTTTTCAATGTTTTGCGTTATTTCCCGGCTTTTCCCGCTCGGCTTCTACTATTATGGGTGGAATGATTCTTGGTGCAAAACGTAGCCTTGCCGCCGAATATTCTTTTATTGCAGCTGTTCCGCTTATGTTTGCGGCAACAAGCTTTGATTTTTACAATAACTGGTCATTATTGGAACTCAACGACCTTCCATTTTTTCTAACCGGCTTTATTGTTTCGTTTACTACAGCTATTATTGCCATAAAAACCTTTATCATCTTAATGGGAAAAATGACTCTTCGCCCTTTTGCCGTTTATCGTATTATTTTAGCTCTGGTCATATATTTTGTGCTTGTATAACCGCAAAACCACAGTAAAAGCTATAAAAAACACACTCAAAACCTAAAATATATTGCGAAAAACTTGTAAACGGTATATTATTAAATCATAGTCAATAATTTTTAAAAGCCTAAAGTCGTAGTTTATGAAACAGACCCTTTCTAAACAGCCAAATCAATTCCAAGCTCCCCTACTTATTTTGAACACTCAAAGTAAGATTATAGACTATAATCTTTTAGCAAAAGACCTATTTGAAGCACATGCAATAAATATTGAAGCTCAAAATGAACCCACATCTTTATTTTGCACAAAGAAAAATCTAACTGACTTTTTTAAAGAAGCTCAAACCAACGGCTTTTCCATGTTATTCGAGGCTTCACTTAACTTAGAGACTAAAAAGCCACAGCCTTTATACAACCTTTACGCCTTTTCGGAAGATGAACAAACCCAACTGTTTATTTGTCAAAATGCGGAAAATGACGAAAACAGCGAAAAACAAAAAGCCCAAGTCTTACTAGATAAAACATTGAAAATTTTTTTATCCGACAAAGAATTTGGCGTTCAAATTCAAGAGCTTTTCAAATTGTTGTCTCGTTATCTTGAAACAGACAATATTCAACTCTTTAAATGCGACCCACTCAACCTTGAGTTTAGGCTTATTCAAAGTAAAACCACAGCACAAAATCAAATTGTCCTTCCACGCAAACTTGATATCCAAGTTATTCTTCCAAGCTTGGCAACTTATCTTTCATCTCATGATTATTTTTTGGAAACAAGCCAAATCAATACGGGAAATATATTTAAACGTTTTATTCAACTCAACAAGCTCAAATCGTTACTAGCTCTTCCCTTAAAAGAAAATAACACGCTAAACGCCATTTTTGTTTTTGAAAATAAAAATATCAAATGGTCTGCAATTCAACTTGATACCGTTTCAAAAATATCACAACTATTAAATCTTTTTATAATTGAAAAACAAGAGACAACCGGAAATTACGAAACAAAGTTTTTAGAACAACTTATAGCCGAATCAAAGGCGATAATAGGAATTGTTGATCAAGAAACAAATAATGTACTCTTTGCCAACAAACTTTTTATGGACACAACAGACTTTGAAACGATGAATTTACGTTGTTGGAACAGCGTTGTGCACTCGGAAGCTCAAAGTTGTGAAAACTGTGTTTTAAACAACAAGCAATTTACCGGTCGCTTTACCAAAGATGTTTACCTACCAAATTTAAAAGCTTGGTTTAGAATTGAACATAAAACCTTTAACTGGGTCAACAATAAACGTCTTATCTTATTTTGGGCTGAAAATATAAGCCCTATGAGAATTGATGAACACAATATCCAAAAAAAATTAAAAACCGACCCTTTAACTGGCGAGCTTAATATAGAAACCGGGTTTGGACTGCTTCAACAAATGCTTAACTCTGCCCAAACCAAAGACGATAAAACAAAGCTACTGCCTAAAATCTCAGAAATGGGAATAGAGGTTGTTGCTTTTGGGTTAGATAACTATAATACACTCCAAGAAGCACTAGGCAGCGAAGCCGCAATACTTGCCTTCAAAAAATTTATCATTACAATGAAAAACGAATTTGGCTTTAATGACGCAATAATAATCAATAAAAACAGCTTTTTTGCAATTTTTGATAATACAGTATCAACCACAAGACTTAAGTTTAACATTAGACAATATTTTAACAAAGCAAACGAAAATATTAATAACATCTCATCTTATATGACGGAATCTAGCTTTGGAACAGCCAACTCGTTACAACTAAACACCCAAAATGCTCATGAATTGGTAAAAGCGGCACACAAAAACATGCTCTTGTTTAGACGCAACAAACTCAACTCTCTTAATAATACTTTATTATAATCCAATGAACACAATGACAATTCCAAATACACAACTTTTATATACTCTCGAACTTGACGCTCAAGGAAAAATAATTGATGCGTCAGAAAACCTGAACCCAATATTTTCAAAACTCTTAAAAAATCAAGATGAAATAACGCCTAATCAAGTTAAGTTATTAATAGAGAAAATGTCGGTTGATACTTGGTCAGAACTTTTGTTTAAAGATAAAACAATCTTAAACATCATCTTTAAAAAAACCAAAGAAAATGGAAATACAACAGTCTTATCTACGCCTATTTATGTTGATAAAAATACTGCAATTGAAACAAGCATCTTTGCCGTTGAGCTAAATACGAGCGAAATAGAAGATATTCCTTTAAAAAACGCCAAACCGAGCAACAACAAACACGGTTACAAACTTTTTATTCAAACAATCTCAAAAAATAATACTAATTTTGAAATTAACCAGATTAAAGAACAACATATTTGGCAACAAATATGGAACATAGCCCTTAGTGAGTTTTCAACCCAAAATATTGCTCAAGAAATTCTGAATATTGTGGGAGAATTTATTAAAGCCAAACAAATTCTCATTATCGAACAAGAAGAAAATAACCATAAAATGTGTTATGAATGGTCGAACCCTCAACAAACATATTGCGAAGAAAACCAAACGACCAAAAGAGATATGGTTAACAACCAGACTCCATATTGCTTTCACAAGCAAAAACTAGATACTCCACTTTTAATAGAGTTTATTACTTCACACAAAAAAACTTATTACCTCTCAGATCATAAGCTATTAACTAAACACAACAATAAAGCTTTTAAAAATTTAGATGTTGAATGTTTATGGATCTTTCCCTATCACACAACACCAACAGCTTACTCAAAACAACAAAAAACTTTGTATATTATCTTTGAACACAGCATCAAACAAGAAAAATGGACAAAAAAAGAACAAGAATTTTTAACCAAAACAGCCCATTTTATCGCTGTCTTTATTTCTTTAAAAAGAAAAGCCCTTCAAGCTCAAAGCTATAAAAAAGCTTTAAAAGAACTTTTATCTTTGGCTGAATCGGGAATCTGCCTAATAAACAAAAAATCAGGTACAATATTATATTCCAACACAATGTTTAACTTGTTAATTGGCGATGAAATAAAACCATCAAGCAAGATTAATAACTATTTTGATTTAAACGTACTCTATAATGAATATGCAAAACAAAAAATAGAAAGACAAAATAACCAACAAAACTCAATCAATAACACAAACCCAGACTTAACCTTTGAGTGTTTTTTTCCGGAAAGAGTACGTTGGGTTTTTGCGTCTTGTTTTGAGCTTTTCTCCGAAAAATTAAATGACAAATCAAACGAGCTTTTAATTATTTATCTTTTAGATATTACCAGCCAAAAAGAGGAATATGCCGTACGCCAACGCCTAGCTACGATAGATCGCTCAAGCGGTGCTTTGTATCTACAGTTTGGACTAAATCTTTTAGACGAAATTACAAAAAAAACAGACACTACCGAAACGTCTTTAACTTTAGCCTGTATAAGCTTTGATAATTATCATTTCTTAGACAAATCAAATAACCCGGAATATGATAACGAAATGCTCGCTTTTGTCGTTAGAACCATAAAAATGAGAAAGGTTGATTACGAAATTATTCGCACCAACCTAAATGAGCTTATTATCTGTATGCAAAACGTTAGTTTGGAAAATGCCCAAGAGTTTTTTGCAGAACTGCCAGATATGCTAAAAAAAGACGCAGGCTTTAGCTATTCGGATTATGAGCTTAAGTTTAGCCTGGGTTACGCTGAAAGCAATTATAAAAACCGTAAAAATTCTCTTGAGTTGTTATTAGAAGCCAAGCGCAATCTATATTCCTTAAAAAACAAGAAAAAAAATAAAGCAAACTTTCTCTTAATATAAATAGTTTATGGTTTGCCTTTAGCCTGATAAAAAGCAACAAATCAAAAAGCTTAGTCTAAAATCAATCAAAAAGTTTAGTCTAAATTTTTAGACACTTTTTTAATATAACTAAGCCCTAAACCAACAGCGATAATACCGGCAAAAAAGAATAAAAAGTCCATAGCAAACTCCTCTTTATTTTATATTGTGCAATAGTCCCGAATAATATTAACCTGCTTTATAGTACACAAAAAATAACGTTTTGAGAAGAGAATAAAAGCAACTTTTATAAAATATTACACCCTCGCTGATTTTACTAAATATAATAAACATAAAAAAGAATGCTTTATTGAAAGAAATAATATTAAATAATTGCCTTTTTTAATAGCGTATGCTATAGTAATATTCAATAAGAGATATTTTGCAATATACTAATAAAAATAGCGAGGCACATTATGGAACTGCTACTTCTCGAAAACCAACTCAACGATGCCAAAAACCTATTGGAAAAAGTCATGGTGGTAAACAAAAAAAATGTACATATTAAATATGTTTACACAGGTATTTTACATATTTTGGAAAACATTGACACCTTTGGAAAAAGCTTAAAAGCAAGCAAACCTTTTATTACTTATTTTAAAGAAAATATCACTAGCCTCTCACAAATGGAACAACAACTTTCAAAAAAACAAATTCCCTCTTACTTAGAACATATCAATGAAGTATGTTTTTCTTTGTTTGAAGAAATGGTTATTTTTTTTAGAGAAAGAGACTTAAATCCAAATGTTCAAACCGGAACGTTTGAAACTTCTTTTTTATCTTACTTTAAAAATCATGATGATTGGCTTCCGACTGATGAGACCTTAGTTTGTCGTTTTTATTATGATTACCTCCCCCGTTTTTTTAATTCAGAGTTAAATATTCAAGATTTTGATACAATTATCAAAAAGCAATAAACTTACGTTTACAATACTTTGATTTTTTTAATATAATAATAAAAAATCTATCTTAGCTTTTATTTTACAAATATTTTTTATTATCCCTCTTTACTTTTAAAAAAGCCTGCTTACTTATCAAATCAGGGGTAAAATAAAAAATATAAAAAAATAAGATTTACCCCTTTACAAAGTTCAAATGGGTTTTATTTAGCTACAAGAATGGATTGAATAATTCATTCGGTGCTTTTATCCAAATAAAAATCAGTTTTTCTTTTATGTGCTTAAGACAAGAATGGTTTAATTTAACAAAAATGTCTTTACCTTTTTCGTATTAATTGGCACACCCTGATTCTATTTGCATAAGCTCTCTTTATATAATACATAAAACTTTTGATTTTATGTGATTTAACAATGTTTGTTAAATTAAAACAAACAGCTCCTTGTGTGTTGTTTTGTTTTTTTAAATAAAATATATATTAAATTGGAGGATTGAATACTATGAAATTAACCCCACTTCACGATCGTGTATTGGTAAAACGTCTAGAATCAGAAGAAAAAACCGCCGGTGGTCTTTATATTCCTGACACAGCTAAAGAAAAGCCATCTAAAGGCGAAATCATCGCCGTTGGACCAGGTAAAGTATCTAAAGATGGCAAGGCTATCCCAATGACTGTTAAAGTTGGCGATAAGGTGCTTTTCAATAAGTATGCTGGTAGCGAAGTTAAAGACGATGTAAATGACTATATCATGATGCGCGAAGATGATATTCTCGCTATTATCGGCTAATTTTGCTAAATTAAAGTTTAACCAAAGTTTACCCCTTTGTTGTTAAACCTTTATCTATTGTTCACTTATAAAAAAATAAAAATAAGTCTTAGCCGGCAAGACCGGCAGGAGGATAATAATGTCTGCTAAAGAAATTCTTTTTGATGTTAAAGCTCGTGAAAAACTTGCAGCTGGTGTTGATAAACTTGCAAATGCAGTTAAAGTTACTTTAGGACCTAAAGGTCGTAACGTTGTTATAGAAAAATCTTTTGGTTCCCCTGTGATTACCAAAGACGGCGTTAGCGTAGCCAAAGAAATCGAACTTGAAGACAGATTTGAAAACATGGGCGCTCAAATGGTTAAAGAAGTTGCTTCTAAAACCAGCGATATCGCCGGTGATGGAACAACTACCGCTACTATTTTAGCTCAAGCTATTTATCGCGAAGGTGTTAAACTTGTTGCCGCCGGTCGTAACCCAATGGCAATTAAACGTGGTATCGACAAAGGCGTTGAAGCTATCGTTAAAGAACTCGGTACTCTTGCTAAGCCAACTCGTGACCAAAAAGAAATAGCTCAAGTTGGTACTATTTCCGCTAACTCTGATGCTACTATCGGTAACATCATTGCTGAAGCCATGAACCGTGTTGGTAAAGAAGGCGTTATCACCGTTGAAGAAGCTAAAGGCTTAGAAACTACCCTTGACGTTGTTGAAGGTATGCAGTTTGACCGTGGTTACCTCTCTCCTTATTTCGTAACCAACCCTGATAAAATGATTTGTGAACTTGACGAACCTTTCATCTTAGTAAATGAAAAGAAAATCTCCAGCATGAAAGAAATGTTGCCTGTTCTTGAACAAATCGCAAAAATGAACCGTCCTTTGGTAATTATTGCTGAAGATGTAGACGGCGAAGCTCTTGCTACTCTTGTTGTTAACAAGTTACGCGGAACTTTACAAATCGTTGCTGTTAAAGCTCCTGGCTTTGGCGATCGTCGTAAAGCCATGTTACAAGATATTGCCATTTTAACCGGTGGTACTGTTGTATCAGAAGAAATGGGCGTTAAACTTGAAAACATGACTGTTGCTATGCTTGGTACTGCTAAGCGTGTTGTTATCGACAAAGAAAATACTACTATCGTTGATGGTGCCGGTAAAGCTGAAGACATTAAAGCTCGCATCAGCCAAATCCGTGCTCAAATCGCAGATACAACTTCTGATTATGACCGTGAAAAACTTCAAGAACGTCTTGCTAAAATCGTTGGTGGCGTAGCCGTTATTAACGTTGGTGCAGCGACTGAAACTGAAATGAAAGAAAAGAAAGACCGCGTAGAAGATGCTCTTAACGCTACTCGTGCAGCAGTTGAAGAAGGTATCGTTCCTGGTGGTGGAACTGCTCTTTTACGTTGTTCTAAAGTTTTAGACAGCATTAAAACCGTTGATGACGATGAAGTTGCCGGTGTTAATATTGTTCGTCGTGCTTTAGAAGAGCCTTTACGTCAAATCGCCGCTAACGCAGGATTTGAAGGTTCTATCGTTGTTGAAAAAGTACGTGAAGGCAAAGACGGTTTCGGATTTAACGCTTCAACCGGCGTTTACGAAGACCTTATCCAAGCCGGTGTAATCGATCCTAAAAAAGTTAGCCGTATCGCATTACAAAACGCTGCTTCCGTAGCTTCTCTACTTCTTACTACCGAATGTGCCATTGCTGAAAAGCCTGAGTCTAAAAAAGACATGATGCCCGGTGGTGGCGGAATGGGTGGCATGGGCGGAATGGGTGGCATGTACTAAGCTTTTAGCTTTTTACATTAAACTCTTGCTCTTTAGCTTAGTTAATATTAAAGGGTACTTCGTAAAAGAAGTACCCTTTTTTGTTAGATATTTTTTAATTATCAATTCATGCTCTTCTCAAGATTTTAATAATGTTTTAGTCGTTAACATATTAAAATAACACATTATTATGACAAATAAAATTTAAGCGATTGCAACTTCTCTATTTTATTAACATTTTCGTATTGCGAGAAGATCCGCTGTCCCAAACGTTACGAGATCTTTCGTTTGGTATTTTCTGATTATAATAATTACGTTCTCTATCCCTATTATTTTGAATACCGGGATAAATAGAAAGCGGGTCAGACACACCGGACGCAGAAATGCCTTCTTGATCGCTATAGTAAGCATCGGAATTATAATAAGAATATTCGTTTTTACTACAGCCAAAACTTAAAACAATCAGCATTAATGCACAGCCTATAAACAAAGCCCTTAAAAAACCGCAAGTTTGACAAGATTGCACAATAAACATATTTCTTTCCTCACTTTGAAAAAATCAAGTAAGATGTTAAATTATATTCGTTTTATTCCAACAAAACATTCAAACTCTCCAAGGTAGCCATATCATTAAAAATATTACAGGCTGCCCTTAAAAGAAAGATAGCCAAAGCGGCACCAGTGCCCTCGCCCAAGCGTAACTGTAAATCTAAAATAGGTTTTTGTTTTAAGGTTGTTAAAAAAGCAATATGTCCTTGTTCCGCCGAAAGATGACTAAAAAACGCATAATCCAAAACATCAGGGTTGAGTTTATAAGCCGTTAAAAATGCCGCACTACTGATAAAACCATCTATCACCAAAACTAAATTATAATAAACGGCTCCAAGACAAAGCCCCGCCAAAGCCGCTATTTCAAAACCGCCAAGAGTCGCTAAAATTTCAATAGGGTCTTGACCGTCAACAACTTTTTTATGCAGTTTAAGGGCATTGGTAATAACATTCTTTTTATGCTTGATGCCTGCTTGATCAAGCCCTGCTCCCGCTCCAACAAATTTTTCAACTTCAAGACCAGTAAAAGCCGCAAACAAGGCTGTGGACGGAGTTGTATTACCTATTCCCATTTCTCCCGTACCAACCGCCTTATAGCCTGCATTCTTGGCTTTTTCGGCAAGACGGATTCCCAACTCTAAAGCTTTCAAACACTCAAACCTGCTCATGGCAGCTTCTTTGGCAAGGTTTTTTGTCCCGTTTGCTATACGTTCGGAAAGTAAACGCGGGTGTTTTTCAAATTCCGCCCCCGTACAACCGGCATCAACAACAAATTGCTCAACCCCTGCGGTATTGCAAAAAACATTTATTCCCGCACCGCCCTGAAGAAAGTTTTTAACCATCACATTATTCACAACATCAGGGTGAACGGCAACCCCTTCGGCACTAACACCGTGAGCGGCGGCAATCGTATAAATACACGCCGGATCAACGGATATTTTAGGCATTTTTTTTGGGGACTCATCTTGCCCAGCTTGAATGCAAAAAATTCTCGCCGCTATTTCTTCCAACTGTCCCAAAGAACCAAGAGGTTTTGCAAGAGAATCAAGGTGGGCTTGGGCTAAGCTATATAACGAAGTATCAATTTTTTTTATATTTTTGATGATATTATTTATTTTAATGTTTAATTGTTCTTCTGTGTGCATATTAATTTCATTGCTAAAGGGTTAAAAGATACTGAAAGGCGAAATTCAACTAGACATAATACTACTCTTGATTCTTTAAAACATCAAGAACTTGTACTTTTGAGGCGACCCAAGCCGGATAAGCCCCGGCAACAACCCCTAAAACGATTGAGGCGATGCCCAATAAAATGCAAAGCCATACGTTAAAATAAAAAGGAAAGTTTCCCAATATATATATCACAATACACAGGATTACTGCGACAAAAACGCCTAAAATTCCGCCTACACCGGACATAATAGCCGCTTCGGTCAAAAATTGACTGACAATATTTCCGGCACTCGCCCCAACAGCACGGCGTATTCCTATTTCCAAGCGTCTTGCCCTAACCAATAAAATCATAACTGATAAAATTCCAAGACTGCCAACGGCAAAAGAAACAGTTGCACTGATAAAACCCAAAGTTTGCACTAAATTTAAAGCTTCCGTGCGAAGTTTGCTTGCGTCTCTTGCGGAAAAAACCGAAAAATCATCAGCTTTTACATTCTTAATATTATGACGTTTTCTTAATATATTCCGCATAGTTTCCATTGTCGCCTGTTCATTTTCGGCATTATACAAGGTAAAATAAACACCGGAAATATAATCTATATTATTCATGCGACGCATATAAGTCGTTATAGGCACAAAAACCTGTTCGTCTTGGTTACTCCCCGAAAGATCTTGCCCTTTTGATTCCATAACCCCTATAACTTTAAGGCTTGTGGTTTGAACCAAAACGGTTTTACCTATTGCGTCTTCTATGTTTGTAAATAATCTCTTGGCAATATCAGAACCCAAAACCACAACCTTTGCCTTTTCTTCAACTTCAAGGGCATTAAAAAAACGTCCGATTTGAGGAAAAAAAGTGCGTACATTGGGGTAACTATCCAAAGTTCCAACAACTTGGGTTTGAGTGGCTTTTGCTTCAAACTTTATACTGCGATTGGCATTTGTATATGAAGTATAAGCTTTTACCCAAGGTACTTGTCGTCCTAAAACTTCAGCATCTTCCAAGGTAAAAGTAGTGCTAAGACCACGCACTCTTGCACTACCACCGCCACCAAAACGCACTTGCCCTGCGACTGCCTGTACTAAGTTAGGACCAAGTTTTTGAGTTTCCAGATCAGCCTTTAAAATCATGGCTTGAGAAATATGCAAAATCGCCGTTAAAACCAAAGCTCCTAAAAAAACACCAAGCATGGCGAGTATGGCTCTTAAACGATGAGCCGCCAAAGAAGCAAGGGCAAGCTTAATATTATGCATTTAATCGCCACCCTTTAAGGCTAAAATAGGGTCAAGACGTGCAGCCTCTTTAGCCGGACGCAAACCAAAAATAAGCCCAATCAAAACAGATGCCAATAATGCCAAAAGAAAGACTTTAAAAGATAAGGCTATTTCGATTAAGCCTAAGCTCGTCAAGATTTGCCCAAAAAACAAACCTATAACTAACCCTAAAACAGCCCCCAATAAAGTTAACAAAACCGACTCAAACATAAATTGTATTAAAATATCTCTTGAAGTCGCTCCCAAAGCTTTTTTTAAACCAATTTCAACCTTACGTTCCGCAACAGACAAATAAAATAAATTAGCCAAGACAAAGCCGCCAACACTCATTGCCGCCGCCGCCGTTATACCTAAAAATATAACCAAACCGCCCTTTAGCATATTTAAAAATTTTTGAATGTCCATTGCTGTAATAATACTGAAATCATCAGAACCGCCATCTTCAATTTTATGTAACTTTCTCAACAAACTCGCAACTTGCTCTTTATTATACTCCATATTTTCGCTATCTAAAAATTTTACCCTTAAAGCTCTAAAATACAATTTATCCATATTAAAACGTTTGGTTAATGTAGTTAAAGGAATAATAACACGGTCATCAATCTCACCTCCGCCGGGAGTGGATAACCCCCTAAAAGATAAAATACCGATAACAGTAAAAGGAACTCCGTTAAGTAAAATATTTTTCCCTACGGGATTTGCGTTTCCAAAGAGTTTCGTTGCCGGTAAATGTGCCAAAAGACAAACACTTGCACCTTTTTCAACATCTTCTGCTGTAAAATCTCTACCTTCTGCCAAAGGCCAGTTCCAAGCTGTTGCATAATTTTCAGTTGAACCAACTACGATATTAGTAGTAAAGCTGTTGTTTTGATAACGTAAAAGAACCTGGCTCTTAGCTCGCATGGGTAAAACAATATATGCACTCGGCAGGCTGGCTCGCATTACTTTCGCATCTTCCCACGTTAAAGTAAGTGTGCGTTTTCCGCTCGATTGTGCCAAAATATCGCCACCAAAAACCATTAAAGCATCAGGGCCAAAGACATTGCTAATTTCATCGGCTTTTTTATTGGCTCCGTCAATAGAGGCAATAATAATGGTTAGCGAGGCTATTCCCAAAGAAATTGCCAAGATAACAAACAAACTTCTAAGTTTATATGCTAAAAGAGCCTGAAAAGAGAGGACTAAAAAGCGTAATAAAAAAATAATCTTTAACGCATAGCCTTGAGAATAAAAAGTTGTTTTAAGTCTTGTTGTTGTGGTTTGCATATATATAAATTTCAGCTCAAATATCAAGCTCAAAGAAACAGGTTAATTTTGTTGTGAATATCAATCTTTTAATTTATAGCTTCTTTTTAGATAAAACTGTAACAAAAATTTAATTTCATAAAAAATAGATATTAAAAACTTACTAAAATAATTCTACTGCATTCTTAATATAAGGGTCAAGGTAATTATATTTTATGAGGAATACAATGAAAAACAAAGCTACTTTATATATAGTTGGTATAGGTCCGGGAGACAATAAGCTCTTAACGCCTTTAGCTCTTAACGCTATCAAAGACAGTAGCGTAATCGCTGGTTATAATCTTTATATTGAACTGTTGCCACAAGAACTGTTAAGCAATCGAGAACTTATCATTAGCGGTATGATGAAAGAAATAGAACGTTGTCAAAAAGCAATAGATAGTGTTTTATCAGGAAAAAACACAAGCCTGATATGTTCCGGCGATCCGGGAATATATGCCTTAGCCGGCTTGGTTTTAGAGTTGTTGGAAAAACAAAACATTAATTTTGAACAGCTTAATCTGGAAATTATTCCCGGGGTTCCGGCGGTTTGTGCCGCCGCGGCTAGGCTTGGTGCCCCTTTAACCCATGATTTTGCGTGCATAAGTTTATCAGACCTCTTAACACCTTGGAACTTAATTGAAAAACGCTTAAATGCCGCTTTAGATGCTGATTTTGTTATCGCTTTATATAATCCTAGCTCTAAAAGACGTTCAGAAAATTTTATAAAAGTTTTGGAATTGCTGAATAAAAAACTAAAACCCAATCATGGCATAGGTTTGGTCAAAGAAGCATATCGTCCAAACGAACAAGTGAGAGTACTGCAATTAAAAGAGCTTAACCCCGAATCTGTTGATATGCTTAGTATTTTAATTATAGGGAATTCACAAACACG
The DNA here is from genome assembly GCF_900143255.1 of Desulfovibrio litoralis DSM 11393. NCBI lineage: Bacteria > Pseudomonadati > Thermodesulfobacteriota > Desulfovibrionia > Desulfovibrionales > Desulfovibrionaceae > Desulfovibrio > Desulfovibrio litoralis. The sequence goes on along the minus strand of NZ_FRDI01000002.1, from coordinate 27,988 downwards.
CATTATATTCCCCGATTCAAAACAGCCAAAACTGCTTACTCCAAGAGGCTATGCTGATAAATATAAGTTTTAATTTTAAACAACAAAAAAACTCATACTTATCAGAGCTAAAGTGTTGTAAAACTTTAACAAAGTAAGTATGAGTTATATTATTTAAGATTAAAGAAACAGATTAAAAATCAGTTCTTACTTTTTTTGAGGGTGAACGGTTAAAACAGGAACTTTAGACAATTTAACTATTTTTTCAGCCACAGAGCCCAAGATAAATCCGGCTAATCCGGAACGTCCGTGAGTTCCCATAATAATCATATCGGCTTTAACCTCGTCAACAATTTCCAATATTTTATCGGAAACATAACCAGTTGCCACACGCCCCGAAGCTTTAACTCCGCTAAAGTTAGCCGCAACAAATTTTTTCATATTGGCTTCTGCACCTGTAACTACCTCTTTAACAAAGGTTTGAACAGAATCGTCAGAAACTTCAAAGTCAACAGAATAATGGGCCAAAGCTGGTGCAACATAAAGAACCAATACCTCGGCATCAAACTTTTGTGCAAATTCTTTGGCATAAGACGCAACTAAAGAGCTGTGGTCTGCAAAGTCTACCGTACAAACAATTTTTTTTACAGCGGGCATAAAAGACTCCTTCTTGTTATAAGTTAACAAATAAGCAATGACGAAATTATACTAATCTAATTATTTATAAAATTCAATAGCAAATTATGTACAAAAAAACTTATAGTTAATAAAAGTAACGAGATAATCTCAAGCTGTTAAAACAATTGTATTTCTCTAAGACAATATAAAAAATTATTATTTGCTGTCTTTTTGTGGGCGAATTGTTAAAACCGGGATTGTAGAAGTTTTAACTATCTTCTCTGCGACTGAGCCAAAGATAATTCTGTTAATACCAAGACGTCCGTGAGTTCCCATAATAATTAGATCAGCCTTAGCTTTCTCGGCGATTTCCAATATCTTTTCTGCGGCATATCCGGTCGCAACACTACTTGAAACTTTAACACCTGAAAAGTGTTCATTCACAAATTTTTTCATATTGGCTTCAGCACCGGAAACGATTTCACCAACAAAACTATCTACGGAAGAATCAGGAATATGAAAACCGGCAACATATTGAGTTAAAGCCGGAGCAACATATAAAACCAAAACTTCGGCATCAAACTTTTGTGCAAATTCTTTAGCATAAGAAGCAACAGCCGTGCTATGTTCGGCTAAATCAACAGTACAAACAATTTTCTTTATATTAGGCATAACAGCCCCCTTTTATTGTAAAAGTTTATAACAACAAAAAACTTACTATTAGCTAAATCTTAATACAGATAAATTAAATATGCAAGAGCGTGAAAGTTATTTATTTAACAAATATTCAAAAACTGCCTCTGTTTGTAAAGCGGCCGCCATCATAACTCTTGGCATAAAAGGTGGATTTTGTTGACTTACTTCTGTTGTAAAATCTCCAACACAAATCAGGTTATCAGATATTTTCTTTACACCAAGAGGCTTTCCGCCTATTCCCGATATTCCTGATGCGGTAACCAGCAAATCAACATGCTTTTTAAAAACTCGACAAATCATTGCCTTAGTTTTGGGGTTATCTACCGCTTCAACAATAATGGAACAATCGGAAAAAACTTCTCTGATATTACCTTCTTTTACCTCGCTAATATGTAAAGAAAGATCAAGTTTTGAGTCTAAACGCCTTAAAAGACGACCCAACATAACAACTTTAAACATGCCTATATCATCGGGCCAAAACAATTGACGGTTTAAATTAGACGCCTCAATACGATCAAAATCAGCTATAGTTATTTTTTTCACTCCACAGCGAACAAGCATATGGGCAACATTAGAACCAAGACCGCCCGCACCGATAATTCCAACACGCACGGAAGCAAGTTTTGCAAGTTGTGCGTCTGTTAGATATTGTTTTAAACCTGAATTCAAATCGTTCATTATTTTAAGGTGTTAAAGTTAAAAATTAAATTAATATCTGCCAAACCAGTCGTTAAATACAGGTTGGTAACCTTTTTTTAAAATACTGTTGACCATTTCATCAACCGAGCGTGTATCTGATATTTCAAATTGCGGAATATTATCATCTGTGTCAACAACATGCCCGCCAACCGCCGTGCTTACCCCCGCCGACATACGAGTAACCCCCAAAGATATTAAATTATCTCTAAAGCTCGCCTCTTCTCTGGTAGAAATACTTAACCCGGCTTCCGGCAAAAATAAACGCAACGCCAAAAGTGCCTGAACAAAATCACGATCGGAGACAACTTGCACTTGAAAAGTATCAATATCGCCCCCTGTTGCTTCTTTTGTATCTTCATAACAAGGACGCATTCTCGGCAAAGAAATTCCAAGTTCCAAATGCGGAAAGTTTTGTCGTAACCACTCTGCGTGGATTGCTGTCATAAAAACATCTTCCTGCCAACTACCAAGGCCCAATAAAGCACCTATATTTACAGACCTAAAACCGGCTCTTGCCGCTCTTTCGGGTGCATTAAGGCGAAAAGCATAATCTTTTTTAGGACCTGCCGGGTGTAACTTAGCGTACAGGGACTTATTATAGGTTTCCTGATAGATAGTCAAGCTATCACAACCGGCATCTGCCAATTGTTTATATTCATCTTGGCTTAAAGCATAGATTTCTACACCGACACTGCTAAAATATTTACTTAAAATCTTTATGGCATCAGCAATATAAGCAACGGAGGAAAACTTTGGAGAATCTCCCGTTAAAACTAAAATCTGGCGTAAACCCGTAGAAGCGATATTTTCCGCCTCTTTTTCTATCTCACTAAGGCTTAGTTTATGGCGTTTAAGATGGTTTTTAGAGCTAAAGGCACAATAAACACAACGATTTATACAGTGATTAGAAATATATAACGGCGTAAAAAGCTGAATAGTGCGTCCAAATTGTCTTAAACTTTGCTCACTGGCACGCTTTGCCATAGCTTCAAGCTCTGTTCCCGCCTCTTGAGAAAGTAGGGCAATCAAAGCCGGTAAGTCTATTCTATGTTGTCTTAAAGCCGATAAAATATCGGAACGAGAAAATTCTTTCAAAACGTCTTTCAAAGTAAAAGAAAAATCTTCATATAACACACTTAAATCAGAAAAATGTTCAGATTTTAAATTTAAACCATGTCCGTTTTTCGCATTAAAAACCTTCATAAGATTATCCTAAAAAGCTTGTTAAGCCAGCCTCAGAATCACCTGAAACAGTCGATATATTCTCAATCGGAGAAGACGCAGACGCACCCTTATTTAAAACTTGACCTAAGCCCGACAAATAAGCCAAACGTCCCGACTTAACCGCCAAACCAAACGCCCTTCCCATTGTTACAGGATCAGCCGCCCCGGCAATCGCCGTATTAACCAAACAAGCAGCCGCTCCCATTTCCATAGCTTCAGCGGCCTGAGACGGACGACCTATTCCGGCGTCAACAATAATCGGCAATTTGATTTCATCAATTAAAATACGAATCATCTCTTTAGTCTGTAGCCCTCTATTGCTACCAATCGGAGCCCCTAAAGGCATCACGGCGGCGGCACCGGCATCAACCAAAGATCTTGCAACATAAAGATCTGGGTTCATATAAGGCAAGACCACAAAACCTTCTTTACTAAGAATTTCAGTTGCCTTTGCGGTTTCATAACCATCAGGCAAAAGATAGCGAGAATCTGAAATCACTTCAATCTTGATCCAATTTCCACAACCGCTGGCCTTTGCCAAACGAGCTATACGCACTGCTTCATCGGCATTTTTTGCACCGGAGGTATTCGGCAATAAACGCATGGTTTTAGGAATAAAATCAAGGATATTATGCCTTTTGTCAGGAGCTGAAGAAATATCCACACGTCGCATGGCGACAGTAATCACCTCTGCTTCCGAAGCCTTAGCAACTTCTGAGATAAGAGCATCTTGTCCATATTTACCTGTTCCGATAAACAAGCGACTTTTTAGTTGTTCTCCGCCAATATTAAATAAGTCATCTGAAATATCAAAACTTGTATTAAGCTGATTTGATTGAACATCAAGCATGTTTTTTTAACCTCCGCCCACAAAATAAACAATTTCAACATTGTCTTTAGGGTTTATAATATGAGATTTATAGAGTTCAAGCGGAATAATTTCTTGGTTAATTTCAACAACAACGGTTTCAGGTTGTAAATTCAGTTGTTGCAACAGCTCTAAGACAGTTTGTTGATGAGCGCAAAAACGCTGTTCACCGTTAACTGTAATTTCAAATGAAGAGTTCGGCATTGTTACGCTCCTTAAAATAAAAAAAGACCTTTACGAAGGTCTCGATATTTTTTATTATAATAAATACAATATATTATGCATTGTGAAATAATAATTATAAATATAAACCAAAGCAATCTAATTGAAAGATTGTTTTTCAGCTTAATTTTATCGAGCTTTCCTACGTCAGTATTAACTGCATCAGGTACGAGGAGTCAGGCATTAAACCACTCTCAGCTTAAAAGATCTCTTAAATTAAAGTTAAATCGCTTAACAATAAGTTAAAATTTTAAGCTCCCCCAGCCGGAATATCTTAAAGCAAAATCAAGATATTTTACCTAAAAAAAATATATAAAGAATGTTGAAAAAGTCAAGCTTTGTCTCAGTCAAATAAAGAAAATATATTAAAGTTTATCCATCTAAAGTATCTAAATCAATAGGTCTGTCCCAAGCAATTTTAAAGCGAGTTTTTTTATATTTTCTTAAAAGTATATAAAGAGCCCCCGTTCCGCCGTCATAAGCTTGTGCCGTACAAAACCCCAAAACAACACGCTTAAACGGATCTTTAGTAAGCCAAGTTTGAATACGCTCTCTCAAAACAGAAATACCGTTTGGCGAATTTAAACCTCGACCGGTTACAACAATAAGCGTTCGCAAATTTCTTTGGTAAGAATTTTGAATAAAATAAATTAAAGAGCGATATGCCTGTTCCGTTGTTTGCCCATGTAGGTCAAGGTTAGCTTCATAACTATAACTTCCCGCCTTTAATTTTTCTATAACCAAAGGGTCTAAACCCCTTACATGACATTGCATAAACTCGCCGGAGTATTCAAGAGAAAACTCAACACTCCCGTCAATCAAGCCCTGTAAGGTTTTATTGTGTTCTTCGGGAGAAATAAGAATTTTATTCGGTTTTGCAACAACAAGTTCCCTACCTTTTGATTTAACGGGAACAACTCCAAACATAGCCTTAGTAAATAAATCATCATTAACATTTGGATTCAAATATTCCGACATAGTTTCGGTGTTGCTGGCGTTTTCTTTTTTTTTCGCTGGTTTTTTTATTGTCTTTTTTGTCATCAACTGTTTGGAAGCTAAATTTTTTTGTTCTGATCTTTCTGAAATAATCTGCTCTTTTAATTTAACTTTATCGCCAAGCTGGGTTGCCAAAGAAAAATAGCCATGCGTCGTTTCAACGCACTTCCCTTTACTTTTTTTAAGAGTTTGCATTTCTTTTTGAAACAATTCGACATCGTCAAGTTCTGTTTTTTTTCTGTCTTTCGGAAAAAAAGAAAACGCCTCTTTACTCCGCTTTTGCGACTTTAAAACATCTTTAGAGTTTGTTTCTTCAAAGGAACTGTTTTGTTTATGCTTTATTTTTACTGAAAAAAGTTCTGAAAGCATAAAAAACGCATCATTATGCTTTGCCATTTCTTTATTTTTTATCCGACAGTTTTTTGTTTCTTTCACTCTCAAGCCACTCATACCAAAGGTTTAAGCCTTCGGGCTTTCTACAAGAAACAGAGAAAACAGGTAAACTCGGATTGTTTTGGCGAGAAAATTTTATTGATCTTTCTACATCAAAATCAACATATGGCAATAAATCAACTTTATTCAACAACATAGCACCGGCAAGACTAAAAAGTTGGGGATATTTTTCCGGCTTATCGTCGCCTTCGGTTACGCTCAACAAAGCAATTTTATGGTCTTCTCCACAATCAAACTCAACAGGACAAACCAAGTTTCCCACATTCTCAATAAATAAAATATCTAAATCTTTTGTATCTATCGCTTGTAAGGCTTCTCTCACCATTTTTGCATCAAGATGGCAACCGCCTTCGGTATTAATCTGAACCGCCTGAGCACCGGTGGCGGCAACTCTTCTGGCATCATTATCGGTTTGCAAATCTCCTTCGATAACTGCCATTTTAAATTTGTCTTTAAGGGCGGTTAAAGTATTTTCTAAAAGAGTAGTCTTTCCCGCACCCGGAGAACTAATTAAATTTACTGCTAAAATTTTATTTTCTTTAAAAAATTTTTTGAGTTCAGCCGCAACATTGTCGTTAGCTTCTAAAATATTTCTGATAACAGTAACTTGCATAATCGGTTCTTCCTTATTTTCTTGCAATATAAAATATTTTTATGATAATCAGGGTATTGTAAAAAACAAAAAATTCTCTAATATAAGACCAATGCAAAAATCCATTTTGCGTACTTTGATCATCTTATGCTCTGTATGTACATAGCATAAAACGTCTTAAAACACAAAAATTACTAAATTTATTTGAGACTATTATGTAATAGTCTTAATATAAAGAAATTTTTACAATCATATAAAAAATATTCGCTTATGTAAATCAAACAAGTTTGAGAATATTCTTAAAAAATGCGGTTAAAGGTGTTATTATGGAGTTTATGGGCGTTTATTCAAAAGTATTTTTCAGTAAAAAACAAAGCAAGTCAAGACCTTTATTTTTTGTATGGCAATACAATTATGATCAAATTATTCTTGAACACATCAACGAAAAACTTGAACGCAACGGGAAATATCAAGGTATAAGCGAAATAAAGCTAGAACTTGAATATACAAAAGACAAAGAACTAAGTGCCACAATAACGCCTAACCCCCCTTCTTTAACCCGCGAAGAGTTATTGGATATTTTTCCAACGCCCGCCTCTGCTCCCGTTGATATGTTCAGCGATAATTTTATAGGCACAAACACTTACCCACTCGAAGCATCGACCAAACAACCACTAAAAAAACCTAGAACTCCTCAATTTGAACTGACTGAGTTTTTTCCTATTGTCAGCAGTCAAAGAATTACAGAAAACGGCGTACAAGCGACTGATATGCTTAGCGAAGGCATCAGGAAAGAATTTCAAATCGCCAAAGAACATCTAAACGGTGCAAACCATAGTGCTGCCTTATCTTTAATTGAAAAAGTTATAAAACAAAAAGCCAAAATTACTGAGGCACACGCCGGTTTATTTTGTGAAATTGCCAGAGAATTAAGAAAGTTAAAACTTTATCGCCTATCGCTAAAAGCTTACCAAAAAGCTAAAAGCCTCTCGCCAAATGACCCACACATTCTTTTTAATATGGCAAGACTGCATTATGACTTAGAACACAAGCAAAAAGTCATAACTTATTTGGAAAAAGCTTTAGATCTTAACCCCGACTTTGCAGAAGCGAAACAGTTTTTAAAATTTATAAAGAAGAAGTGATAAACTGATTTGAGACTATTGCACAATAGACTCAAAGTGGCTTTCGTTAGAAAGACACTCCAAAAACCACGAATAATGACACTAGGCTGGCTTTGCCTGCCAGTGGACTTGGGGGCTTGGGGGGTATCCCCCGAAACATAAGGACACTAGGCTGGCTTTGCCTGCCAGTGGACTTGGGGGCTTGGGGGGTATCCCCCGAAACATAAGGACACTAGGCTGGCTTTGCCTGCCAGTGGACTTGGGGGCTTCGGGGGTATCCCCCGAAACAAAGGGAAAATTTAATTTTCCTGTAAAATGAGTGGGTTTTGTGGCTTAAGACGTTTTATGCTATGTGTATACAGAGCATAAAATGATGACAAAAGAACGCAAAACGGAGTTTTGCAATGGTCTTGATTCTGTTTAATCAACAAAAAAACCGCCAAATAATAACTTAAGTTGTTTACTAGTCATTATCCGGCGGTTTTTGTTTTTTATTCTAAGCTTTACGAAATACTTTATTGTTAATTCATACATCAAATAAGTAAGCAAGCGGTTAAAGGTCTTCTCCATCTTCTAAAAAATGATATGCTGTTTTGCGTAAGCGGGCATATAGCTTCTGAAATCCTGACAAATTGTAAGTGAGGGGGTAAGCTTTCGCTATATTCCCATATTTTTCTGGGCGGCTTGTTGCCATGTTGTCGATGTCTGCCAATCGTTCCAATATAGGTTTGTACTGCGGGTCTAAGATAAGACTATCCCAACGCTCATGGGGAGTAAGGGTTTTATCAAAAATCAGCTTATGCAATTCTGGTGTTTGGTCAAAGTCTGGCGAAATTCGGAACATTAAGTCAACATATGCTTCAATATCATATGGTTCCACAAGTTCATTGGCAATGACCGCTCTCATAATGGCATATTTAATGTCTATGCGAAGCTGCAACGGGGAGTAAGCCTCGTGTGCCCAAGGGAAGTCTTCCAATATCTTTCCCTGCAATTCTGTAATAGCTTGCTCAATCTCACTATTATGAAAATCAGTAAGTTGGCTCTCAGATATGTGAATCATTGCATATTTACCTAAAACAAAAAATGAAGTTTTACCTTTGATATGAAGAAATAGGAGGTGCAAGTTCCAGTGATTTTATAAAATCATAGAAGCTATTCGCTACTTTGCCGTGGTACGCTATAAGCAGTGAACCCTCATTTTCCTCGTAAAGTCGTGCATCAAGTTTTTCATAGGTTAGAAAAAGAACCTGATCATAATTCTCCTCACCCACACCCAGTAATATAAGGTCATTACCTGGATCAACCGCTATCGCAATAGTATTCTTTGGCCATGCACCAGACATAAGATCATAGCGCCATTGTAGGGTCGTTACAATCATACTGTCTTCTTCTGTTAAACTATGGTCAATGCCCAGCATATAGTCTAATCGCACTTTGTAATCGTCTCTATACAGCGGGTGCCCTACAGGCCACTCTACCGGAGCATTATACCTAAATTTATCATTGGGAGATACGTTTAAGTTAAAACGCTTTCCGTTAGAATAAAGCAAATAATCTCTGTAACAATCTGGCAATTTTGCGTTAATGTGCGACTCAAATTCCTGAATATCATGTACAGTAATTGGAACGGCTGCAGGAGCAAAAGTAATGCCTGACTCTTGCAAGTCTTTAAATTGTGTATTTTTCAAAAAATACCTACCTGTATTTTAAAAGTGTAAAGCCATCTAAGCTTTACGAAATACGTTTAAAGCCGGCGCCAGACGGAGCACCCCTTAAAACAGCTTTAATATCTTTGGTTTCGGATATAGTTTTAAAAGCCTGATCACAAGCATGTAAATATGACTCAACATCAGCATCGCTATGTGCAAACATAGCATAATAAAGATTAGAAGCGAGAAAGCCTTTATCAAGCATAAGCTGAATAAAATATGCCTTGGTTTCTAAAGGATTTTCATCAAAACTAAAATGACTCAGAGGCTCTAAACCTCCGACATGTAAAGATAAGCCATGTTTTTCAGCGAGTTTTGACCAACCAGCTTGAACAGTTCTACCTAACTCAACTAAACGCACACCCGCATTCACTCTCGCATGTTTTCTTAAAGTGGCGAGGGCGGCAGTTGGACCAACTTTTTCTGTCCAGTTTGTGCTACTAATAAAAGTTTTTTGAGCGGACTGCATTACATCAGCGTTACCAATAACCGCAGAAATAGCGTAGCCATTACCCAAAGCTTTTGAAAACACAGCAATATCAGGGGTAAAGTTATCAAAAGTTAAATGAGCCCCACCCGTATTTATTCTTAAACCGGCAGAAATCTCATCAACAATCAAAACCGCACCAGTATCTTTAGCTAGTTTTTGTACGGCAGCTAAAAATTCAGGGGTAGGATAAATATTACGCACTGGTTCCATTACTATGGCGGCTAGTTTATCTTTACTTTTTTCAGCAATATTTTTTAAACTTTCTAAATCATTTACATAAAAAGGAAGAGCTGTTCCCGCTAGTTCAACAGGCACACCAGCCGGCTCAAGCCCAGGGATAAGATGCTCACCTAATGCGTTATCAGTACCCACGTTAGCGGCTAAATACCAATCATGCCAACCATGATAACCACAAAAAGCTACTACGCTACGTTTAGTATGCGCTCTGGCAATACGCACAGCCAAAGTCATGGCTTCGCCACCTGAGCGAGTATAACGCACCATTTTTGCCCAAGGGTGAATCTCGCATAAAAGGTCGGCGAGTTCTAATTCTTCGGGGCAGTTTAAAGTGCTGGAAACGCCTTTGCGAATGGCGGAACAAACAGCGTCATCAATCTCATCATCAGCATAACCTAAAACGTTAGCACCAATACCTGCTATGCTCATATCAAGATATTCATTACCGTCTAAATCCCAAACTTTAGCACCTTTTGCCTTGCTATAATAGCCCGGCCAAACACCATAGCTAAATAAGTCCGGACGTTTAGATAAAAGTTGTGTCATACCCGGGATAGTTTTTTTGGCGTGCTCTTGAGCTGCCATAGATTTATTAATAGTCATATATTTATCTTTGCCATAGGGCGGGGTTAAGAATATTTTCACCTTGTTCAGGGAATAATTTCGCTATACGCTCAACTACATCAACTGGCAAGGGGGTTGACGCTAAAGAAGCTAAATTTTCTTCTACTTGTTCCGGAGTTTCTGCTCCAAAAAGAACATAAGCGTTGGGATATACTTGTAAAAGCCAAGATAAAGCCAGTCCTGTTCTGCTTAATCCACATTCAACACATAATTTTTGATATGCTTCTAAGGCGGGTTTTAGAGAGGATAAAAACGGCGGAATTTTATCTAAATCCATACACACTACGCCTTGTAAAAAAGCGGAGCGAATATAAATGCGTTTATTTAATGATTTAGCTATGTTAAAAACACCGGCCTGATTAAAACGGTGGTCGAAAACGCTCGCAGGGATTTGTAAAGCGGAAATCAAAGGGTGTTTTAAGGCTGTTAAAGCGACACTTGGGGTATAAACTGAAACTCCAAAGCCTTTAAGCAGACCATTTTGTAATAAAACTTGACCTTCTTTTATCTGTTCTAAACTTAATAAGTTCAGATGTTCTTCACGATGCAACAAAAACGCTTCTAGTTTTTTTATGCCTAACTCAGATAAAGAATAAGCCAATGCTGTGCTTAAATCTCCCGGTTTACCTTGAAAATCAGGCGAAGGCTTAGAAATAACCTTAACTTTATCGCTATAACCTAGCTTATTTAAACAAAGACCTAAAACACTTTCACTGTTTCCATAAGCTTGGGCAGTGTCAAAACAAGTTACCCCACCCGCATAAGCCGCATGAATAATTTCTTCGGCTTTTTTTATGTCGGGCTGACCACTTTGATTGTTAAGCCCATAATTCATTCCCAGTTGAACAGTACCTAAAACTAAACGAGAAGTTTGTGCATTCATAATTTTGATATTTTAGTTTGTTTATTGTTAAGAGTTTGTTAACGCTCAATAAAAAGTATAAGCAAGATAGTTTGGTTAAAGAGTTTCTTCGCTTAAAAATACTTAAAAAAACAATAAACATTATCATAAAAAAATCAATCTAACTCATTTAATTATTCACTGCAAAATATTAATTACGTCCCGCCAAATCGGCATTATACATGGCTTCGTTAGCTTGTTCTTTTTTACCGCCCGCCGTCAAGGCTTTTGCCAAAACTATCCAAGCTTGTTTTAGTTTTGGGTTTACCATAATCGCCTGTCTTGCTTGGCTTTCGGCTAGTTCCGGGTCTTCACCACCTTGTAAGTAAAGGTCAGCAAGTAGGTAACGAGCAATAGCATCTTGAGGGTTATGTTCCAAGGCTTTATAAAGAAATGAGCGAGCCTCTGTTATTTTCTCTTCTTTTATGCAAAGGCGAGCGAGTTGGCGACTGATTATTGCTTCTCCGCCAACTAAACTTAAAGCTTGTTCATATAAATTGCGTGCATCATTGTTGGCTCCGAGTTGTTCGGCTATTTGACCTAAACGCACATAAGCAAAGAGATGTTCTTGTTCTAGTTTTATACAGGCTTCATAATGTTTTTGAGCCGCTTTAATTTCGCCGAGTTTTTGAAAGACCTGTGCTAAGTTATAGTGAGCTTCCAACTCGTTGGGGTTTCGTTTTAAAACTTCTTCAAAATAACGGCGTGCCTCTTCTGTTCGCCCTAATTCAGCTAAACAAACCGCCATGGAATTCCACGCCAAAATATTATCTTCATCGGCTAAAATAGCAAGTTTATATTCTTCCAATGCTTCAAAAGAATCACCCATGCTCATCTTTTTATCGGCGCTAATATTTAAAGCGAGCGAATCTAACACCCCAACTTGCGGACTCGGCAATAATAAAGCATATTCCAACGCCTTATGACAATTTGCCAAAGCATCGGCTGAACGAAAATTTAAAAAAGGATGCGGAACTATCCCAACAGCCAAAGAGCTGTTCATCACAAGGTCATCTTCAAATTCATTATTTATTTCAGCATACAAACTGGCGATTTCCTCAGTATTTTTCTCAGTATGAAAAAAGATTATGCTATTTAAACCATAACGCCCACCAATTAACTTAGCTCCAAACTTTTTATGACAAAGCTCTACTAAATAAGCTAATTTTTGATCAGAGTTAAGAACAACATTGTTTTGATTGCTTAATTCATCAGTTAATTCATTGATATCATTTTCTAATAAATTAAAACGTAGCTCAGAGTTATGGGCTAAACGCAATAAAGCTAAATGAAAATTAGCATGTTTCTCTCTTTCTTCGCTCCAAACATTAATAAAATCAGAATAACGCAATAAACCGGTTAAACTATCACGCTCGTCAGAGTGAGTATTTTGTAATGAATTGCTAGGAGTAAACTCTTGAAGTAGGGTTAAACGATCGCCCACATTTAAACTAAAAGTCGGGTCAGTTAAACTATGCAATTCGGCGAGGGCGTAATCTGATTTTACACTGATTACCGAAAGTTCGCCTTTATAAAAAACTTCCGCATTAGAACTAATCACACCTGAACTTATTCCCCAAACCGCAAAACGCATACCTTCCATAACCTTAAAATTGTGTCCAAGGTTTATTTTTACTCTGGCTAAAGGTAAAAGTTCTGTTATTTTTCCACCTTCGTATAATATGCGAGAATAACTCATAATATGAGCCGAAGCTTTAGAGTTATTGCCCCCTTCGTCTTCTGTTTGCGAGTCTGAATAATATTGCGGAGGCCACAAAGCACTCACGGGCAGTTCATCTGCGGTTAAAGCCGCTTGTTCCGCTTTAAAAAGCAATAATTTTGCATGATCATAATTTAAAGTTTCAGCACGAGACAAAGTTTTCAGAGTCTTTTCCTTAGAAAAAGAAGCGTTGGCAACATTGCCAATATCTTGCGGACACGCACTTAAACCCAAAGAGATTTCAGCTAAAACCTGAGTCGCCATAAGTTCATTGTAAACACCGACACCTGCTAAACAATGAACTAACTCAAGGGCAATTTTTTTTGCCTGTTTTGGCATAAGTTGGGGCAAAAAGATTGCAAATCCACGCTCGGAACTACGCCCGATTAAACCTTTTCCGCCAATACATTTTTCTAAACCTTTCGCAAGGGCAACCAACATTTCATTGGTAAATTCTTGCCCATATTTATTTAATAACAGATTAAAATTACTTAATTTTACCGATAAAATACTAAAACAACAAGGAGTAGTTCCGCTTAATAAAGCACTACGCTTTGCCTCGCCGGCATTGTTCAACTTATTTTGCGTATTTTCTTTATCAAACAAAGCCCACGAACGTAAACCTTCCCTTAACAATTCCAGCTCAGAGGCAACAGTAGCCAAAAAATGTTCTTTTGTGGCTAAACCTGTTAAGGGGTCAGAAATAATCTGTTTATATAAAGATAAATTTTCAATACAAAGCCTAGTTATATTTGGCATAATAGGCAATAACGCTTTAGCAAAAAGAGCCTCAACCCCTTTAGCACTAAACAAGGCAAGCAATTCATTGTTTAAATTATATAAAGGAAACAATAAGGTTTGTTCTTCTTCAAGATACTCAGGTTTATACTGCGTTTCTTTTATCGCATTTAAACGAGGAAAATATAAAAGTCCCTGTTCAAACTTAAGAATATTACGCAAAGCTTCTCTTAATCTAGGTTCAAAATTTACTAAATCTTTACGACTTAAATCAGAAAAAAAAGTATTATTGTTTTCCTTTTTTTCCGTCTGTTTAAGGTTTGCGTTGGAATTGTCTTGTGCGTTATCAACTAATTTGTTATTTTTATTGCCAACGTTTTGTTCGTTTTTGTCTTGATTATTCATTTTGTAATCCTAAAAATTAAGCGAGGTTGATTTTATAAAAGCTGTCTTTAGACTATCGGTAGATTTTTTTTAGACAATAGACTTTTATAAAAAACTTCAAGTTTAAACCAATAAAACTTCTCTTAAAAGTCATTAGCACAAAAATCATTATACAATAAAAAAGTGAGCTTTTTATTATGTCAAACAAAGTAAATAAAAAAATGTTCGATAATCCTATTCTAAAATGTATAGCGGAACGACGCTCTATTCGCCGTTATACCGATGAAGCTATCAGTAATGAACAGCTTGAGCTTATTTTAGAAGCCGGGCGTTTAACCCCAAGCGGATTAAATAACCAACCTTGGCGTTTTTTAGTTTTACATAAAGGCGACAAACGCCTAGAAGCCTTGGCAGCATTATCAAAATATGGACACATCATCAAAGACGCAAAAGCAAATATTGCTATCTTTTTAGAAAAAGACGCTTGTTATAACACCATAAAAGACCACCAAGTCGCCGGTGCCGCCATGCAAAATATGTTGTTGGCAATTCATTCTTTAGGTCTTGGTGGTGTTTGGCTTGGCGAGATTATTAATTACGGCGACGAACCTGTTAAGGCAATGGGCGTAAACCCGGAACCTTATGAATTTATGGGGCTAATTGCCCTTGGTTACCCTGATCAAAAAGGTAGTTTGGAACGCAAGCCACTTGAACATTTTATGTTAGAAGATTTTAGAAAAAAATAATATATTAAATAAATTATTAGGAATGCTCGATGTCAGACACTCTCATACGTTGCCCTTGGTCTATAAAAACCCAAACAGAAACTATTTATCACGACGAAGAATGGGGCGTTCCCTGTAGAGACGACCAAAAACAATTTGAATTTTTAGTGCTTGAATCTGCTCAAGCCGGTTTATCATGGTCAACTATTTTAAATAAAAGAGCGGGCTATAAAAAATGTTATCATAACTTTAAACCTGAAATTGTAGCAGAATTTACAGAACAAGACGTAGAAAGCCTCTTACAAGACCCCAGTATTGTAAGAAATCGCAAGAAAATCGAAGCTTCTATCAATAACGCACGTTGTTTCTTAGAAATTGTCGCAAAATACGGAAAGTTTTCTAAATATATCTGGGATTTTGTTGATGGAAAACCAATTTGCAATAGCTGGAAAGAAATAACGGAACTTCCCGCAAAAACTCAATTATCAGATTTGATCGCCAAAGACCTTAAACAAAAAGGCTTTAAGTTTTTGGGTTCAACAACAATTTATGCCCACATGCAAGCAACGGGTTTGGTGAATGATCATTTAACCTCTTGTTTTCGTTACGAAACTATTAAGAACTTTAAATAATAATAAAAAGAATACTATCTATAGCCCTTAATTAATTATTGACATCTTACCATCACTTGCATAAAATATCTTACTGAACGCAATATATAGATTTTATTGTACAATCTCATTAAACTCGTACTTCACTTAACCCTCTATATTTATACATTGTATCTTTTAGACAAACAAAACGTTCACTCACTCCATTTTTATATTCTCCAAAAATATTCTTTATTTAAAAAATAAGTATTCTTATATCATTTTGGTTTACATCATTCTCTTTGTCAAAGTGTGATTAATGTGTTTATATTATTCATATTATGAATGATATGAAATGTTATCTTAATTTTTTTGTTTATTAACAAAAAGATAATACATTTAGCCTTTAAGGAGTGTTTATGGAGAGTTTTGTTACTCTAAAAAGTCTTGGAAAAACAACCCTTCCGGGTCGTCTTGATGTAATGCAGGCACTTTCCGGCGTTGTTTTGGCTGTTTTTACGATTATCCACCTTATCTTAACCAGTACGGTTATTATAAGCCCTAGGCTTATGGGCGGAATCGGTTGGATATTGGAAGAGCTTTATTTGGCACAAGTTTTTGGACCAATTATTCTTTTACTCGTAATTTTCCACTTTATTTTGGCTGCTCGTAAAATGCCTTTTTTAACCGGTGGTCTTAAAGTTTATTGGGAACACGCAAAAAGTATGCGTCATCAATACACGTGGGAATGGTTCGCACAAGTAATTTCCGCCATTATAGTCTTGGTTTTCAGCATCATTCATATGAGTGAAATCCTTTCAACCTTACCTATTACCGTAGAAAAAAGTGCTTTACGTGAACAACACGGTTGGACTCCTTTTTATATTGTTCTTTTAACGGCTGTCGGCATTCATTTATCTCTCGGTCTATTTCGCGTATGTGTTAAATATGGCTATATTACAGCCGAAAACAGAGCTGTTTGGCAAAAACGCATATATATTCTTCTGGCTGCCTATATTGGTCTTGGGTTGCTTACAATAATACGTTTTCACTTCATCACAATCCCAAACTAGGAGGCAACAAATAATGCGTATATTTCAAACAGATTTATTATGTATGGGAGCAGGTCTTGCCGGTGAACGCGTCGCTATAGAAGCCGCTCAAGCAGGATTTAACGCTATTTGCCTTTCTGTTGTACCACCAAAACGCTCTCACTCTTCCGCTGCAATGGGCGGTATGCAGGCGGCTCTCGGAAACTCAGCAATGAGCGAAGGCGATAGCCCCGATATTCACTTTACCGATACGGTTAAAGGTTCTGACTGGGGTTGCGACCAAGAAGTCGCCAGACTTTTCGCCAATACTGCCCCTATCGCCATGCGTGAAATGGCGTGGATGGGCGTTCCTTGGAGTAGGGTTGTTCCGGGTGTTCATACCTATTATAAAGGCGGAAAACCCTTTGAAGCCACCGAAAAAGAAGAAAAACGCGGTTTAATCCACTCCCGTGCCTTTGGAGGTACTGCAAAATGGCGTACCTGTTACACCTCAGACGGAACAGGACACTCAGTTTTATTTACTCTAGACAATCGCCTTTTACAACTTGGCGTTGAAGTCCATGACCGCACTCAAGCCGAAGCTTTGATTCATGACGGTGAAAAATGTTTGGGCTGTATCGTGCGTTGTTTGCGTACGGGCGAGCTTATGGCATATTTGGCAAAAGTAACCCTAATCGCAACAGGCGGTTACGGTCGTATCTATCCGGCAACCACCAACGCCATAATTTGTGATGGAGGCGGGCAAATAACCGCTCTTGATACCAGTGTCGTTGCTCTGGGAAATATGGAAGCCGTACAGTTTCACCCAACCGGAACAGTTCCGACCGATATTTTAGTAACCGAAGGTTGTCGCGGAGACGGCGGAACTTTATTAGACGTAAACGAATATCGTTTTATGCCTGATTATGAACCAGAAAAAGCCGAACTCGCCTCAAGAGACGTTGTTTCTCGTCGTATGGTTGAACATATGCGTAAAGGTTTTGGAGTACAAAGTCCATATGGTGAACATCTTTGGTTAGATATTCGTCATCTTGGTGAAAAACATATTACCACTAACTTGCGTGAAGTTTATGACATTTCCACAAAATTCTTAGGCGTTAACCCTATTCATCAGCTTATTCCCGTTCGCCCGACCCACCACTATAGCATGGGCGGAGTGCGTACCAATAAAGACGGTGCCTCTTATGGCTTAAAAGGCTTATTCTCAGCCGGAGAAGCCGCCTGTTGGGATATGCACGGCTTTAACCGTCTTGGTGGAAACTCTCTCGCCGAAACCATTGTTGCCGGTCGTATTATCGGTAAAAAAGTAGTAGAATATTTACAAGGCAACGAAACTACTTTTAATACCGCTATGGTCAACTCTACTTACAAACAAGTTGAAGAGCGTATCAATAATATGGTTCACGGACGCAAAGGGAAAGAAAATTGCTACGAGTTGCGTTCTCAGCTTCATAAAACCATGATGGACAACGTTGGAATTTTCCGTAACGCAAAAGACCTTCAAACCGCTGTTGATGAACTTCAAGAGTTGTTACAACGCTCTGAAAAAATCGCTCTTGTCGGGAATAATATCGGTTTTAACCCCGAGCTTTCAATGGCGTTGCGTATTCGTGGCATGATTAAACTTGGTTTATGTACTGCCTACGGGGCGTTAATGCGTACCGAAAGCCGTGGGGCTCATTCTCGTGAAGATTATCCTGAGCGTAACGACGAAAAATGGCTTAACCGTACACTTGCGACTTGGAAAGAAGGAGATACGCTTCCAACTTTAACTTATGAGCCGGCTACTCCTTATTTTGAAATTCCTCCGGGAGACAGAGGGTATGGTGGTGGAAAAATTATTGAAGCCAAAATTCCCGCTGAACAAATTAAACCATTCGGCAACGCAGAGCTAAAGGTCTAAGCGACTTTTCTGTAGTTTATATACAAAAATAACACCGATAAAACATTTTTTATATACGGAGAAAATATGGGACGCAAACTACGCATTGAAGTATTACGCTATAACCCGTTAGACCCTGCCAGTACCCCACACATGCAGACATATCACTTAGAAGAACACCCAAGCATGACTCTTTTTGTCGCACTAATGCAAATTCGTGAAACTCAAGATCCGACTTTACAGTTCGACTTTTGTTGCAGGGCGGGTATCTGTGGTTCTTGCGGAATGGTAATAAACGGTCGCCCCGGGCTTGCCTGTTGCACTCAAACAAGAGACCTCCCCGATCATATTGTTTTACACCCGCTTCCGGTATTTAAACTTGTCGGCGATCTTTCCGTCGATACCGGATCATGGTTTCGTAATGTTGGAACTCGTATCGAATCGTGGATACACAACAACAAAACTTTTGACGAAAATGCTCAAGAAGACCGCATGGAAAATGAGCTTGCCGTACAGATTTTTGAGCTTGACCGCTGTATAGAGTGTGGCTGTTGTATTGCTGCCTGCGGAACAGCCAGAATGCGTGAAGATTTTATGGGTGCAACAACAATTAACCGTATGGCTCGCTTTTGTCTTGACCCTCGTGATAATCGTGATGTCCAAGATTTTTACGAACTGATCGGAAACGATCAAGGCGTATTTGGTTGTATGGGCTTACTTGGTTGTGAAGATGTTTGTCCTAAAAAACTTCCGCTTCAAGACCAATTAGGTATAATGAGAAGAATGCTTGCTTTACATTCCGTAAAAAATATTATTCCTCGCAGTATCTTAAATAAGATGGAAAAAAAGTGCGGCTGTCAAGACAAGCATAAATAATAAGGTTATTATATGAAAAATATTAAAGCAAAAGAAATACACAAAGCCGTTGTTGATATGATTTTAGATTGTAATCGTATCTTACGCGATGATATTCGCAGGGCTTTTGTAAAAGCACAAAAAGACGAAACAACTCCGGTTGCCCAAGAAATATTCCGCCAACTCCTTGAAAATGCTGATTACGCAAAAGAAAGTGGTTTAGCGTTATGTCAAGACTGTGGCGTTTCCGTATTTTTTGTCGAATATGGTGAAGACATTCATATTGAAGGGGGCAGTCTTAAAGAAGTTCTTAACCAAGCGACCATAGAAGCTTATGATAAAGGCTGTTTAAGAAAATCCGTTTGCGACCCTTTTACTCGTAAAAATACAGGCAATAATACTCCGGCGATGATTCACACCGAAATTGTTCCCGGAAATAAACTCAGTATTCGCTATATGGCAAAAGGCGGAGGTTCGGAAAATATGAGCCGAACCACCATGCTTACCCCATCTCAAGGTTGGGCAGGGATAAAAGACTTTGTCGTACGCCGTATGGCAGAAGCCGGACCAAACCCTTGCCCCCCTACGATTGTTGGTGTCGGAATAGGCGGAACCTTTGATATCGTTTCAGGCTTGGCTAAAAAAGCCCTTTTTCGCTCGCTTGATACTCCACACCCCGACCCTGCTGTTGCCGCTTTGGAACAAGAGTTGTTTGAAGCAATTAACGCACTTGGAACAGGACCTATGGGTTTAGGCGGAAAAACCACCTGTCTGGGTGTTAAAATAGAAGTTATGCCTTGTCATATTGCCAGTTTACCTGTTGCGATTAATGTACAATGCCACTCTTCAAGACACGGGGAGGTAACCTTCTAATGGCAACTTATCACTTAACCACACCATTGCAAAAAAAAGATCTTGCCTTACTTAGAAGCGGAGATTTGGTTTTATTAAGCGGAATAATCTATTCGGCACGAGACGCAGCCCATAAACGCATTATAGACGCCCTTGAAAAAGGACAAAAACCACCTTTTGAGCTTGAAGGAGCCGCTATCTATTATATGGGGCCAACCCCTGCACCAAAAGGTTTTGCTATAGGTTCAGCCGGACCAACCACCTCTTACCGCATGGACGCTTATGCTCCCAAACTTTATAGTTTGGGCTTAGGGGCAAGTATAGGTAAAGGGAAACGCACTCCACCCGTTATAGACGCAATGAAAAAATATACCGGCGTTTATCTTGGAGCAACAGGCGGAGCAGGAGCGTTGATTTCAAAATGTATCACCGCCTCAGAGGTTATCGCGTATGAAGACCTTGGAGCAGAAGCCGTCAGAAAATTAACAGTAAAAGACTTTCCTCTTTTGGTGATTAACGATTCTGTTGGTGGTGAACTTTATGTAAAACCAAACTTTGAATTTTAACATATTAAATAAACATAAAAACAGTGAGAAGAGTATATAGGTCAAACTGGCTTTATAATTCACTCTCTTGAAAAAGTCAGTTATAAAAAAACTCACTGTTTTTAATATACTTAAACTCTGGAGGTAAAAAGAACAAATCAACCTTACGCCCAAAAACACTAACTTTAAAATATGGCTCATATTAAAAAGTTAAAAAATCAAACTAGTTATTTTTGTGGTTTGATTAATGATTAGAAACATATGTATTTTACTTCACACTAATCTAAAAAGAGGTTGTTTTATGGAAGATATTTGCTCTCCTGCGGTTATGACATTAATCGTACTTGGGATTATGGCTATTTTATTTGTAACCGAGCTTGTTCCTCTAACCATCACTGCGATGGGAGGTGCTATTACTTTAGGTCTTTTAGGAATTATTCCGGCATCAACTGTTTTTTCCGGACTTTCTAATTCAACTGTCGTACTTTTCGCCGGTATGTTTGTTATCGGTGCGGCAATGTTCCACACGGGCTTGGCTCAAAAAGTCGGTGTATTTGCCGTTAAAAGCTTTGGAACTAGCGAAAAAAGCTTGATGTTTGGAACTATGCTCATCGCCGCCGTTTTATCTTCCATTTCTTCCAACACAGGGACAACCGCGGCTTTAATGCCTGTTATTATCGGTATTTGTTCTGTTGCTAAAATTCCGGCATCAAGACAATTAATGCCTCTTGCTTTTGCCGCAGGTTTTGGCGGAACAATCACACTCGTCGGAACTCCACCTAATATTATTGCCAACGGAGCATTAAAAGGTGCGGCATTAGCACCGTTTGGCTTTTTTGAATTTGCCTTGATAGGCATTCCTATAACCATTGTGGGTATGCTTTACATGATGTTTATCGGAAACAAGTTATTACCCAAAACAGAAGGTAACGCAGAAGCCGCCGCAGAAGCCGGCGACTTAACCGCAGACGCCAAACCCACATCAAATGACCCTAAAAAAATGTGGATCACCGGGCTTACTCTTTTAGCTGTTGTTGTCGTTATGGCTCTTGATATAAAGAGAATCCCTTTAGAAATGGCTGCTGTTGCCGGAGCTATTTTCCTTGTTCTAACCGGTTGTCTTAAAGAAAAAGAAGCTTACCGCGGCATTGATTGGGTAACGATCTTCCTTTTTGCAGGAATGATGCCTGTTGCGACTGCCCTTGATAAAAGCGGTGCGGGTAAAATGATTGCAGACGGTGTAATAAGTTTAATGGGCGGAAATCCCTCTCCTTATGCACTAACTGCAATTCTATTTTTATTAAGTGCCATACTGACACAATTTATGTCAAATACCGCTTCGGCTGCTTTATTGTGCCCGATTGGAATATCTATCGCAAAAGGAATCGGGGCATCACCACACGGAGTTATTATGGCTATTGCCATTGCGGCTTCCTGTGCTTTTGCTACTCCTATCGGAACTCCGCCAAACACACTGGTTTTAGGAGCAGGAAACTATAGATTTATGGATTATGTAAAAGTCGGCGGTCCGCTGGTTTTTATATATTTCATATTATGTTCCATATTAATTCCAATTATTTGGCCGTTTAATATTGTTGCCCCTATAGTAGCTCAATAAAAATAACAAACATTAATAAAAAGTTATAAAAAAAGGTTACATAAAAAAATGTAACCTTTTTATTATTAAGCTAGCACGAAATTTTTAATATAACGCAATACAAAACATTGCAAAGCTACTTTTTGCGTACTTTTGTCATCGTTTTATGCCCTGTATGCAAATAGCATAAAACATCTTAAATCACAAAACCCACTAATTTTACAGGGAAATTAAATTTTCCTTTGTTTCGAGGGTTTTTGGAGTGTTTTTCTGACGAAAGCCACTTTGAGCCTATTGTGCAATAGTCTCAATACACATAAGCTATTTTATTTATTACTACTTTGAGTCAAAACTTGCACTTCAGACAAAGCGTCAAACAACTTTTGAAGCTCGGTTTGATTCAATTTAACAGGTAGAGCTAATAAAATGCCAAGTCCTTCGGTTAATTCATGAAAAATTTCTTTGTCCATGTCAGTAACCACAACACTATGTATCATCGCATTAATCATTAAAATATCAGTCAAAGTTCCACGTAGAGCTTTTTCGTTTTCCGTTTCGGATAAATTTGGAATATCTGAAAAAACCTGATCCAAAATAATCAAAACAGGCGGAGTTGCTTTAACAAATTCTAAGGCATTTTTAATTGTCGAAACAAAACCCATAGTTAAAGTATATTTTGAAAAGTCATCTTGAACCCCTTCCCAAAACTCCAATCGCTTAGTAACAATTAAAACCTTCATAACTTATTTTCCGCCACCACAGGTGAATTCAGTTGAAAAAGCCGGTAATTTACCGTCAATGAATGCCTGAACCGCCTGACCTACTGTTGCAAAAGAGCCGGCAAAGTACGCATCAATACCCACCTGGCGAAAACCCATAAGCGGACGCATTCCCATTCCGCCAGCCAATAACGCTTTAACGTTGTGAGAGGCTAAATGTTGAACCGGAGCCAAACAACCGCCCTGAACATGGGGTACGTTTTCCAAAGTAGAAACAGTTTTCACAGCTCCGCCTTCAATATCAACAATAGTATAAATATCACAATGTCCAAAGTGCATACCCATACCCGCATCAAGACCACCGGGATTATTTGAAGGAATTGCTATTCTAAGATTATTCATGTTTATTCTCCTTTTTACTAGTTTAATAAGTTACAGTTTATTGATTTTTTTCGATTTAGAGAACGCAATCTCTTTCACCTCGTTCCAAGCAGAAATCAAAATTTTGCCTAAAGGAGATTCGGTTTCAGTAATTGCACGTTTTTTTACCATAGCCATAGTTACATCATGGGAAAAAGGTAGTTCGGCGATAACTTTATATTTTCGCTCTTTACAAAAAGTTTTAAGAGCCTGAGTTTCGGAACTGTTTATATCTGCTTTATTAATCAAGACGACAACAGGAATGCCAAAGTGTTCACACAAATCAGCCACACGCACAAAATCATGTCGCCCGGAGGGAGAGGGTTCAACAACCGCCACAACCAAATCAGCACCAGATATTGAGCTTATTACGGGGCAACCTATTCCGGGTGAACCATCATAGAGAATAAAGTCGAGCTTTTCTTTTTTGGCATATTCTCTTGATTTTTGTTTTAAAAGCGAAACCAAACGCCCAGAGTTTTCCTGACCGGGTAAAAGCAAGGCATGAATAAAAGGACCAAAACGGCTCTTGCTATAATACCAATCACCTGATTTTTTTTCAGTCAATTTAATTGCTTTTGTTGGACAAAGTTCAGCACAAACGCCACACCCCTCACAGCGTAGCGAGTCGATTTTAAAGCTATTCTCATGGGTTTTGATGACAGCACCAAACTTACATTTATCATAACAAAGCCCGCAAAGGCTACAGGTTTCCTGAGAAAGTTCCGCCTCATAGCCTGAAATAAATTCGGTATGCAATTCATTTTTTGGTTCAAGAATAATATGTAAATCAGGGGCATCAACGTCAAGGTCGCAAATTACACCTCTATCAAGTAGGTGGGCAAAACTGGTCGCCACAGAGGTCTTTCCCGTTCCTCCCTTACCACTTATAATAACAATTTCATACATGAGTCCCCCCTTTTGCAAAACGCTGTAACGCCTCGGCTAAAACAACAAAACGCTTGTTCCACTCAAAAGAAAGAGTAGAAATAACCACACCTTGCGAATAAGCTTCCGCAACACCTCGTTCAAACGGCAATTCCATAAAAATCGGCAAGCAGTATTCCAAGCAATATTCTCGCACAAGCTTTTCCCCATGCTCATTACCTTGTATACCCACTCTGTTCATGACGATTCCGATTGGCTTATTGAGGTTCTGAAAAGCCTGATGTGCCAACTTAAAATCATAAAAACCAAAAGGCGTCGGTTCAACAACCAATAAAAGTATATCCGCATCTCGTGCGACAGTAACGGCAGGGCAACTAACACCGGGGGGAGAATCTATAATAACGTCTAGTTCCCCATCTTTTTGAGCATAAGTTTTCAAAAGCTGATTGGTATGTTCATAAACGGCTCGCAACAAAGGCGGAGTCATAGATTCCCCAATTCTTGAACGCCCCATAATAAAAAGATTTTTACCCGAAAGTATTGTGCCTGTTTCTAAAGTTCCAAGTTCTCTTTGTCCAACAGAAAAAGCAAGTTCGGGACAAACTTCAAAACATCCGCCACAACCATGACACAAATCTGGAAAGATATTGAGAGAAGATCCAAGCTTAGCAATAGCTCCAAACTTACAAAGCTTGCGACAAGCTCCGCATAAAGTGCAAAGCTCTTTATTTAATACGGGAACTTCAAGATAGACCGGCTCGCTCTCTTTCATTTCTGGCGATAAAAACAAGTGGAGATTGGGGGCTTCTACGTCGGCGTCAACCACCACGCAAGGTCTTTCCCAAACCATCGCCAATGCGGCACTAACCATGGTTTTTCCGGCACCGCCCTTCCCACTGGCAACAGCTAACTTCATATTTTATTCCTTATTGGAAGCATCGGCAAACGGAACCTTTCCATCTTGAAAATTTTTAATGGCTTCACCTGTGGTCATTCCGTCTAGGTTTTGACAAATTTTTATATCGGCAAGCATAAGGGCTTCAAACGCCTTAGGCCCGACATAACCACTAAGCACAACACTCACACCGGCTTCCGCCATACGTTCGGCACTTTCAATTCCCGCACCTCTGGCTTTTGCCTGAGAACTTCCATTATCAATATAACTTACTGCATTGCTTACAGTATCAAAGACGATAAAACCGCCGGCTCGTCCAAAACGTGGGTCAACCAAATCAGTTAAAGTAGGTCCTTCACTCGAAACAGCTATTTTCATTTTTTCCTTCTCCTTCGTTTAATGTCTCAAAACCTTGCTCACAGGGGCGTTTTTGTTGATGTTTCCTGCAACCGCCGTTGCAACAAGCTTCACCTTTCCCCCCATTGCATAATTTATATTGACCACCTTCAATTTGTAAAGATTTTCCATTTACTAAAGATTCGGCAATCTTTTTTCTTGCCGAGTTATAAATTCCCTGAACTGTCGTGCGAGCAATGTGCATGTTTTCCGCACACTCTTCTTGAGTCATTCCCTCAAGGTCAATTAAGCGAATAGATTCATATTCTTCAACGCTCATCTTTAAAATACAGCCTGCATTCGCCACTAAACCCAAAGGACCAAAACGAGTCAGTTCAGGCAAACAACAAACCTTTCTCCATTTTTTGGGTCTGGACATAAAAACACTCCACAATAAAACGACAAATATACTAATTAATATCTTTTAATCCAATTAAAATCGATAAATATAACCAAAAACAAACTAGTTATCATAAAAACATCGTTCTTGAAAAAAATAAACACATTCATGCCAAGTTATTTTACTAAAATGAATCATATTGAAAGTTTTAGTTATTGACATATGTCATTAATCTTTTATAATTTTTTTATGACATATGTCAATAATATTTATAAAAAACAAAACACCAAAAGGCATTAAAAACTTTATGTTTACTATTATTTTATACTGTATTGCATTAGGTTCATTAGTTTTATCTTATTCAAAAAACAAAGAAAAAACTCAAGTCGCTCTAAAAAAATCATGGAAATCTTTTGAAAATATCTTACCACAATTTTTATTCATACTTCTCATAATAGGTTTTATTTTAGCAATCATTGATGCAAAAACCATTTCTCTTTTACTTGGGCAAGAATCAGGATTTAAAGGCATGGTGATTGCCGCCATTGTGGGTTCGATTACGCTGATTCCCGGCTTTATCGCTTTTCCTTTGGCGGCTTCGCTTTTGTCTGCCGGTGCGGGATACGGGCAAATAGCCATGTTTGTAACAACTTTAATGATGGTCGGAATTGTAACCCTACCTTTAGAAATAAAATTTTTTGGAAAAAATATCGCTATGAAACGTAATCTTTTTGCCTTTATTTATGCAGTTATTTCATCACTGATTATCGGAGCAATAATGTGAAAACCATAATATCCATTCTAAACAGGTATAAATTTGCCATCATACTTCTTGTTGTAAGCATTGCTGTTGGCTTTATAAAACCCCAAACCGGCGAACGTATTTTTGCAATCACCAAAGAAAACACCTTAGAAATGTTGGCAATTGTACCGCCTATTTTTATTCTTTTGGGGTTGCTTGATGTTTGGGTACCCAAAGAAACAATGGTGAAATATATGGGGCAAGGATCAGGTATAAGAGGCTCACTACTCGCTTTTATTCTGGGTTCCGCTGCCGCAGGGCCTTTATATGCTGCCTTTCCTGTTGCCGGAATATTAAAAGATAAAGGTTCAACATTATTCAATATTTTTATTTTCATAGGAGCATGGTCAACCACAAAACTCCCCTTGCTTCTTTTTGAATCGGCAAGCCTCGGTATTAATTTTACTCTTTTACGTTTATTATTGAATATTGTTGGTATTGTTGTAATTGCTTTTCTGTTAAAAAATGAAAAATTGGAGCATATCGGCTAAACAACAAGATTTGGCATTTTACTTTTTATCTTCATAAAATCTAAATACAAAACGCTTTAATTAGCTTTTATACTTAGATTTTTTTACTTTCACAAAAACACAAATCTACATAACGAATGCTAAATGGCGACAGACATCTTGCTCAAGAATTTTGCTCAAGGAGCAATAATACTCTATTTCATTCTAATAAAGACCATTGCAAAACTCCGTTTGCGTGCTTTTATCATCGTTTTATACTCTGCCTGCATCACATAAAGCGTCTTAAGCAAAACTACTCATTTTACAGGCAATTAAATTTTCCTTATTCGGGCTTTTTGAAGAGTATTCTGAAGGAAGCCTCTTTGCAACTATTGTACATAACGGCTCTCCCTCAAAGACGGGGGCAGGTAGAAAAAATCTAATAAAAAAGACATACTGCCATAAAGCGGTATGCCTAACAGGGCAAAACGCGATTCCGACCAAAGAAAGGAGATCGCCCTGTGGAAAGAATTCTAATCGGTTTGCCAGAATTTACAATAGAAAATGTTGTTTCCGCCAAACCCGTGGTATTACAAGTTTCTTGGATGGGACAGGCTGTTTGCCCGCATTGTGGCAGCAAGCAACTGCGTATCAAGGATAGTTTTTGGAGAAGCATAAAAAATATACCATTGCGTGCAAGTCCT
>NZ_FRDI01000001.1 GCF_900143255.1 Desulfovibrio litoralis DSM 11393 | reverse complement strand
AACGCCTTCAGCGTATTAAGAACGCTCCCCTACCGATTATATAAATATAATCCCGAAGCTTCGGTGCCATGCTTAGCCCCGATACATTTTCGGCGCGGGGGCACTAGACCAGTGAGCTATTACGCTTTCTTTAAAAGATGGCTGCTTCTAAGCCAACTTCCTGGCTGTCTATGCGCCCCCACTACCTTATACACTGAGCATGGACTTGGAGACCTTAGCTGTCGATCTGGGCTGTTTCCCTTTTGACTATGGATCTTCGCACCCACAGTCTGACTCCCGGAAAACGTTTAGACGGTATTCTGAGTTTGATAGGGTTTGGTAATCTGGTAAGACCCCTAGCCCTTTCAGTGCTATACCTCCGTCAAACTATTCCGAGGCTATACCTCAATATATTTCGGGGAGAACCAGCTATCACCGAGTTTGATTAGCCTTTCACCCCTATCCACAAGTCATCCCAAACGTTTTCAGCCGTTAAGGGTTCGGTCCTCCACAAAGTTTTACCTTTGCTTCAACCTGCTCATGGATAGATCACCCGGTTTCGGGTCTACTCCGCACAACTATTCGCCCTATTCAGACTTGCTTTCGCTTCGGCTACACTTTCGCTTAA